>NZ_NOIO01000012.1:0-165930 GCF_014596605.1 Pseudomonas sp. PSB11 | reverse complement strand
GATGGTGCGGGAGGCAATCTTGATCTACAACCAGGAGCGCCCGCACCTGTCTTTAAAATACAAAACGCCCGATGCGGTGCATCGGGCGCTGGGTGAAATAGATGTAAACCTATTTCAGGACTAGACACTGTACCGACGCCTTCGCGGGCAAGCCCGCTCCCACAGGTTCTCTGTTGAGCACAGATTTTGTGTACGACATCAATCACTGTGGGAGCGGGCTTGCCCGCGAAGAGGCCGGGACAGCCGCTAGAGATCGCCAGCCTGCAGAAACAACAAAGCCCGCACGAGGCGGGCTTTGTGTTGTATCGGTCCGAACCTAGAAGCGAAACACTTCCATATCCGTACGGATCGGTGCAGCCATCGGGATCTTCGGCTGTTTTTCCTGCTCCGCCGCCGGCGCTGCGGGCTTGGCTGCCGGTTTGCGAGGTGCTTCGGCAATCGGTGGCTGGTTAGCCAGCGGCTTGAGCGCGACCGACAGCTGTTCAGCGAGCTTCTGCAACAACACACCCTGAGCCTGAACCTGGGACGCGGTGCTGCCTGCGTGCTGTTCCTGCAGGTGAATGATGCGGTTGTCGCGCACCTGACCACGACGGTCGATTAAACGCCATTGCGCATCGAGGATCGCTGGCTGCGACGCTCCCGAATCCAGGCGCGTGATGGTCAGCAGCACCTGGACATCCGGGGTAAACCCTGTTGTCGCCGGCGCCAACACTACGCGCTGGCTGTCCAGGTGACCGGCCACCTGACGCAGCAGCAGTTGATCGATGTCGGAAGACAGGCTGCCAGCCCAGCGGCCATCGGTCGAGGCTTGCAGGCTGCCATCGGGCTGACGCTGCAGCAGGGTTTCGCGCTGCAGGTAGTCCGCCACGGTTACCGGGCCCAACAAAACCGCCATGCCCGCGCTTTTCGCAGGCGGAACCGGACTTCCACTGTCCAGTTGGTACAGCGACACCGGCTGGTGAACGCTGCAACCCGCCAGGCCAAGTACGCCGGCGAGCATCAAAATAAAAGGAAGGCGCAGAGCAGTCATCGTCCCATCCAGGTGATTGCCACAAGGCTAATCACAGTGAAAATACTCAATAAATATGAAGAACGCTCGGCCACGCCGGCGCTTGAAAGGCCATATCATCCGTGAATATGCGTTCCGACTCCAGCGCCAAAGCGCCGATCTACGCGTTAAATCGAAGATCAGGCGCTCTAGGACGCTTAATTGAGGTTTTCGACGAGTAGCGCATCTACCCTCTGGAAGCCACGTGGCAATTTGTTACCACGGCGGCCACGTTCACCTTTGTAGTGTTCAAGGTCGTCCGCTTTCAGTGACAATGTACGTTTACCTGCCTGGAGCACCAACGTAGCGCCATCCGGCACAACGGCGATGTCCGTGACATATTCTTCGCGGCTGGCTACGCGCTCACCGGAAATCCCGATGATCTTGTTGCCTTTGCCCTTACCTAATTGTGGCAGATCGCTGATCTTGAAGATCAGCAAGCGACCTTCGGTGGTCACCGACGCCAGCCAGTTGTGCTCACGATCGGCCACCGGCCGCGGCAGGATCACCTTGGCGTTGTTTGGAAGGCTCAGCAATGCCTTGCCCGCCTTGTTCTTGGCCTGCAGGTCTTCACCTTTTACGACGAAACCGTACCCGGCGTCCGAGGCAATGACGTACAGCGCATCATCTTCGGGCATCAGCACGCATTCAAAGTTCGCCCCTGGCGGCGGCGTCAGACGGCCGGTCAGCGGTTCGCCCTGGCCACGGGCCGATGGCAGCGTGTGTGCGGCCACCGAGTAGCTGCGACCGGTGGAGTCGATAAACACCGCGAACTGGTTGGAACGCCCCGCCGCCAAGGCCTTGAAACCATCCCCAGCCTTGTAGGAAAGCCCGGTAGCGTCGATGTCATGCCCCTTGGCGGAGCGAACCCAGCCTTTTTCCGAGAGCACGACGGTGACTTTTTCGTTCGGCAGCAGATCGTGCTCGGTCAGCGCCTTGGCTTCAGCACGCTCGACGATTGGCGAGCGACGGTCGTCGCCATAGGTCTCGGCGTCCTTGATCAGCTCGGTGCGTACCAGTTTTTTCAACTTGGCTTCGCTACTCAGCAGCGCTTGCAGCTTGGCTTGTTCCTTGAGCAGTTCATCCTGCTCGGCCCGCAACTTCATCTCTTCCAGTCGCGCCAACTGACGCAGGCGGGTGTCGAGGATGTAATCAGCCTGGATTTCGCTCAAGGCGAAACGCTCGATAAGCTTGGCCCGCGGATGCTCCTCGGTGCGGATGATATGGATCACTTCATCCAGGTTGAGGTAGGCGATCAACAAACCGTCCAACAGGTGCAAGCGACGCTCGACCTTGTCCAGGCGGAACTGCAGGCGACGACGCACGGTCTGGACCCGGAACGCCAACCACTCGACCAGCAGCGCCCGCAGGTTTTTCAACTGCGGCTTGCCGTCCAGCCCGATGATGTTGATGTTGACCCGGTAGCTAGACTCCAGCTCGGTGCTGGCGAACAGGTGCTGCATCAAGGCATCGTGGTCGAAATTTTTCCGGGCGCCCGGAATGATCACGATGCGGCACGGGTTCTCGTGGTCCGACTCGTCGCGCAAATCGGCGATTTGCGGGGCTTTCGATGGTTTTGCCTGCATCATCGCCGCGATCTGTTCCAGCACCTTGGCACCCGAAACCTGATGCGGCAGCGCAGTGACGATGATGTCGCCGTCTTCGATGTGATAAACGGCGCGCATACGCACCGAACCACGACCTGTTTCATAGATTTTCAGCAGGTCGGCGCGCGGCGTGATGATTTCTGCTTCAGTCGGATAATCCGGACCCTGGATGTGCTCGCAGAGCTGTTCGACCGTGGCCTTGGGTTCATCAAGCAAACGCACGCAGGCGCTGGCGACTTCGCGCAGGTTGTGCGGCGGCACGTCGGTGGCCATGCCCACGGCAATACCGGTGGTGCCGTTCAGCAGGATGTTCGGCAAACGCGCCGGCAACACCAGTGGCTCGTCGAGTGTGCCGTCAAAGTTCGGCCCCCAGTCCGCGGTGCCCTGGCCCAGCTCGCTGAGCAGCACTTCGGAATAGCGCGACAGCCGCGCTTCGGTGTATCGCATGGCGGCGAAGGACTTGGGATCGTCTGGCGCACCCCAGTTACCCTGGCCATCCACCAGCGTGTAGCGGTAGCTGAATGGCTGGGCCATCAGGACCATGGCTTCGTAGCAGGCCGAGTCGCCATGGGGGTGGAACTTGCCGAGCACGTCACCGACGGTACGCGCCGATTTCTTGTGCTTTGAATCGGCGTCCAGCCCCAGCTCACTCATGGCGTAGACGATACGCCGCTGTACCGGTTTCAGGCCGTCGCCGATATGCGGCAAGGCACGGTCCATGATCACGTACATGGAGTAGTTGAGGTAGGCATTTTCGGTGAAGTCAGCCAGTGATCGGCGTTCTACACCGTCCAGGCTGAGATCAAGGGAGTCGCTCATGCGGGCCTCATCGGTTCGTTGTCTGGCGCAGCAGCATGGTGCCACCGCGCTGGGTAAATTCAAGTTTGTTCAGCGCGCTCATACCGAGCAGCACTTGATCGCCATCCAGGCCTGGCACGACGATGGCGCGCACATCACGCAACACAATGTCGCCCAGTTGCAGCCGGTCGACGCGGGTTCGATAACCCTCGGTGCGACCATTGGCGGTGCTCAGGGTCACCCCGAAGCCTTGTTCCAGTTTCAGCCGCTGCGCCAATTGTGCCGGGATCGCCACGTCGGTCGCCCCGGTATCGAGCATGAAATTCACCGGCTGGCCATTGATATGGCCGCTGGCAACGAAATGTCCCTGGCCGTTGCCGATCAGTTTCACTTCGACGAAACCATCGCCGAGCTCCGAGCTCACTACCACATTCGGGTTTTGCTGACGCTCTTCCCACTGGCCGAAAAACCGCGTCGCCAGGAACAACGCGGCGCACCAGGCCAAGACCATCAACACCCGACCGGCACGTTTGCCCGGCGTTTGCTGGCTCATGGCTTGGCACTCCAGCCACCTTCAGGTGCAGCGAAGCGCCAGACGATCGGACGTACCTCGCCATCGGCGCGGGCACCGTTGTTGTTATCGACACCGATCCAGGCACCCTCGGCGTCCACGATCAACGCTTCGGTCAGTGCAAAGTCCTGGGGATAACGACGATTTTCCTGCAATGCCTCATCGGCAAACGACCAGCAGCGTTCGACCTTGGCCGTCACCGCATCACGACGACAAATCTCGTACGCGTTGCGCTCGAGGGTAAACAGCTTGCCGTCGAACCATGACATATCGGCAAAATCCCGGGGCATGGCTCTGGCGCTGGGAAATTGTGCAGGTTGCATTTCCTTTCCCCCTTCGCTCAGCAGCACACAACCGCCATCGCAGTCCCACACGGTTTGCTTGCGCTTGACCAGTAGCAAACCGCGACTCTCGCGCTCGGCAGCCAACCACAATTGGTCACCTTGCGGATTGATCGCCAGGCCTTCGAACAATGCATTGAAACGCAGCAACAGGCCACTGGCCCGGGCCTCGCGAACCATGATCGGCGAAATCTTCAGCCAGGAGGTCGGTCCGGTTGGCGGAATTTGCAGAACCGCCGCATGGGACTCACTGACCACGTAGCGATTTCCGGTGCTGTCGCAGGTGATCCCTTCGAAGTCCAGGTCACCGCCGCGCACGAACGACGACACCCAGGCCCGCGAACGCAAACCCCAGGGCAAGCCGCTGTCGGGTACGGGCGGGACACCGATGCCCACCGCTTCCGCGTGCCAGGCACCCTCGCCAGTCTCCAGGCGGTAGATCTGATCGTCGTCACGGTCGGAGACTGTCCACAGCTCGTTGCCGCACTGGGCCAGCCCGGACAGGTTGCCACCGCGCATGCCATCCACCACATGTTCGGACAACAGGCGCAACTGCGGTGTCGGCCTGGCAGACACCGTCATCGAGGTCAGCAGCAACGCACACGCCAGGGCAAAGCCCAGCCGCATCAGCCCAGCACCTCCGCCAGGTTGCCCTTGGACTCCAGCCAGCTCTTGCGGTCACCGGCGCGTTTTTTCGCCAGCAGCATGTCCATCATTTCCGAAGTCGCGGCGAAATCTTCACCGAGGGTCAGTTGCACCAGACGCCGGGTATTGGGATCCATGGTGGTTTCGCGCAACTGCGGTGGGTTCATCTCACCCAGGCCTTTGAATCGAGTGACCTGCGGCTTGCCGCGCTTCTTCTCGGCCACCAGGCGATCGAGAATCCCGTCGCGCTCGGCTTCATCCAGGGCGTAGTAGATCTCTTTGCCCAAGTCGATACGGTACAGCGGCGGCATGGCGACGTAGACGTGACCAGCATCCACCAATGGGCGGAAATGCTGGACGAACAATGCGCAGAGCAGCGTTGCAATGTGCAGCCCGTCGGAGTCGGCGTCGGCGAGGATACAGATCTTGCCGTAGCGCAGCTGGCTCATGTCCGCAGCGCCCGGATCGACGCCGATGGCCACGGCAATGTTGTGCACTTCCTGGCTGGCCAGCACTTCGCTGCCGTCGACTTCCCAGGTGTTGAGGATCTTGCCGCGCAGCGGCAGGATCGCCTGGAACTCTTTGTCCCGCGCCTGCTTGGCCGAACCGCCGGCGGAATCACCTTCCACCAGGAACAGCTCGGAGCGCATCGGGTCCTGCCCGGCACAATCGGCGAGCTTGCCCGGCAATGCCGGCCCCTGGGTAATGCGTTTGCGCTCGACCTTCTTGCTCGCCTTCAGGCGACGGCCGGCGTTGTTGATCGCCAGTTCCGCCAGTGCCAGTCCGGTTTCCGGGTTGGCGTTGAGCCACAGGCTGAAGGCGTCCTTGACCACACCCGAGACGAACGCCGCCGCTTCACGGGACGACAGGCGCTCCTTGGTCTGGCCGGAAAATTGCGGCTCCTGCATCTTCATCGACAGCACAAAAGCAATGCGTTCCCAGACGTCTTCCGGCGCCAGCTTCACACCGCGCGGCAACAGGCTGCGGAACTCGCAGAACTCGCGCATGGCATCGAGCAAGCCCTGGCGCAGGCCGTTGACGTGGGTACCGCCCTGGGCGGTCGGGATCAGGTTGACGTAGCTTTCCTGCACCGCGTCGCCACCTTCCGGCAGCCACAGCAGCGCCCAGTCCACGGCTTCCTTGTTACCGGCCAGGCTGCCGCAGAACGGCTCGTCCGGCAGACGCTCAAATTCGCTGACGGCATCGACCAGGTAGGAACGCAGCCCATCTTCGTAATGCCATTCGACTTTCTCGCCGCTGGCCTTGTCTTCAAAACTGACCAGCAACCCCGGGCACAGGACAGCCTTGGCCTTGAGCACGTGCTTGAGGCGGCTGATGGAGAATTTCGGAGAATCGAAGTATTTCGGGTCCGGGGAAAAGAATACGCTGGTCCCGGTGTTGCGCTTGCCGACCGTCCCGAGGATTTCCAGCTCGGTTTTCTTGTAACCGTCGGCGAAGGTCATCTGGTATTCGTTGCCGTCACGTTTTACACGCACCCGGACTTCGGTCGACAAGGCGTTGACCACCGAAATACCCACCCCGTGCAGACCGCCGGAGAACTGGTAGTTCTTGTTGGAGAACTTGCCGCCCGCATGAAGCTTGGTGAGGATCAGTTCGACGCCCGAAACGCCTTCTTCGGGATGGATATCCACTGGCATTCCACGGCCGTCATCGCTGACTTCCAGCGAGTGATCGGCGTGGAGGATGACCTGCACCGATTTGGCATGCCCGGCCAAGGCTTCGTCGACACTGTTGTCGATGACTTCCTGGGCGAGGTGATTCGGCCGACTGGTATCGGTGTACATGCCGGGGCGTTTACGCACCGGGTCGAGGCCCGAGAGGACTTCGATGGCGTCGGCGTTATAAGAGCTAGCGCTGGGAGTGGCCATGGGGTCTCGTCGTCAGTCTTTCATTGAAAATAGAGGCAAGGTTTCACAGCGCGGTGAAATCAATCGCCTGGTACAAATCTACGCCAATGCCGGCAAAACTCAGCATTGCCGGAAGCCGCTCGGCGAAACCCTGGAAACCATGGTCGCCACCCGCCTGGATGCGTAAGGCGCAAGCCCGGTAATACTGTTGGGCAAGGCGATAGTCCAGCGTTTCGTCACCGGTCTGCAACCATACCTGATAGCGCTGTGGGTCTTGGGGTGCCGGCACTTCCAGCTCGGCGAGGGCCGTTACGTGGTCGTGGGTCATTTCCCAAGTCTGTTCGGTATACAGGTTTTTCTGTGTACCCAGGAACCCGTCGAACATCCGATGCGGGCTGACGGCAGGGTTGATCAACAGGGCTTTCAAGCCATGGCGCTCGGCCAGGTGAGTCGCATAGTAGCCGCCGAGTGAGCTTCCGACCAGCAGTGGCCGTCCGAGCGCTTCAATCGCCTGCTCCAGCTGGCCAATGGCCTCGCGGGGATGGTGATGCAGGGCCGGCACACGCAGATGGTCGCTCAAGCCCAGGCGCTCCATCACTTCACTCAATTGAGTGGCCTTTTTCGACGCCGGCGCGCTGTTGAAGCCATGGATATAAAGGATCGAGCCGGACATTTGAACTCCCTGAGCGTCGGGTAAAGAGACGGAGTTTACAGGGTGTCGTAGATGTTGGATGCCCCCTTTAGGAGCGAGCATGCTCGTGATGGTCGCCAACGATAACGCTGGTTACCTGTTTTGCAGTGTCGTCATCGCGTTTTTCGCGAGCGTGCTCGCTCCTACAGTGAAGGTAGGCGTGTCAGTAGCCGCTTGATCCGTAATCCACCTGAAAATTGAACCCGGTCACCCGCTCCACACCGGTTTCAAGCCGACCATCCGGCAACAGCCGCAGCCAGCGATACCCCGGCGCCTGCTCTCCGACCTTGAAATCCTCACTGCCCGGTTCGAACTGAATGCAGGTCGATGGCGAGGCGATCAGACGCACGTTGTTACGCAATTGATCGATTTCCTGATGCACATGCCCCCACAGCACGGCGCGCACCTGTGGAAAACGATCCAGAACCTCAAAAAACGCTTCAGGATTACGCAGCCCGATAGGCTCCATCCACGCACAGCCGATCGATACCGGATGATGGTGTAAGCACACCAGATGGTGCCGCTCCGGTGCTTCGCTCAATGAACGAGCCAGCAGTTGTAACTGTTCGTCCTGTAAATACCCCGGCACCGAGCCGGGGACTGCCGAATCGAGCAGTGTGACCCGCCAGTTGCCGATATCCACCACCGAGTCCAGCAAAGCACTTTGCACCGCGGCCTCGGCCATGATTTGCGGCTCGTCGTGGTTGCCGGGAATCCAACGCGCCGGCGCGTCGAGTTGCCGGGTCAATTCACGAAACTGCTGGTATGACGCAAGAGTACCGTCCTGGGACAGATCGCCCGTGGCCAGGAGCAGGTCGATCTGGGACTGCTGCACTCGCACCAATTCAATGACTTTTTGCAGGCTGTCGCGGGTATTCATGCCCAACAGCGTGCCGTGCGCCTCGCCAAACAGATGACTGTCGGAGAGTTGCACCAGGAATGCCGGATCGGCGCTGGTCAATGAGGATACGCTCGGCAAGGTGTTCTCCCAGGGCGTGAACACGGATTGGGTGAGAGACGTGATTATGCTGGGAGACGATCGAAAGGGGAAACCTGTGAACCTGACGCAGTTCACAACTAACGGACGACTTCGTACTCATGCCCCAGTGCCAGGCAATGGCTAAGCCACTCGCCCAGAAACATGTTCAGCTGGGCCTTTTCGTCGGGCTGGTGCATCGAGGCGTTCGGGTAAGGATAGATGCCGCGAAAGCGCCGTGCATGTTCGGCGCTGACCACTTCGGCCATGCACGCGTCGTGATAGACCTGCACCTCCAGTTGCGGCACCGGCAGCCACGGCAGGCTGTGTTCCTGGCGTACCTGCAGGGTCGTGGTGTAGGGACAAACCTGCAGCACTTCGAGCGCCAGCACGCCCAGCATCTGGTCGCCATGGGTCACGGCAATTCGCCGCGCCGCTGGCTCGCTGCGCATGTCCGGCAACAGTCGCATCAGGCGCGCGTAGTTCGCCTCACAGGACGCCTGCAGCCCCACGAGGTCAACCCGATAGCGATCGCGCAACTTGTTTACGACCATAGCCCCCTCACTTCAACGCGGTTCAGTGCCAGCCATTGCAAGGCAATGATGCTGGGCGCGTTGGCAATACGTCCGTCGCGTACGGCTTGCAGGGCATCTTCAAAGGCCCACACCGTGACGCGGATATCCTCAGCCTCTTCCTCCAGCCCATGCAGGCCGCCTACCCCACTACTATCGCAACGTCCGAGGTACAAATGCACGAATTCGTTGCTGCCGCCCGGCGATGGAAAATATCGGGTCATCGGCCACAGTGCCCCGATCACAAGCCCAGCTTCCTCCTGCGCTTCGCGGTGAGCAACTTCTTCCGGTTGCTCATCCTTGTCGATCAGACCAGCGACCAGTTCGATCAGCCATGGATTGTCAGTCTTGCCCATGGCGCCGACGCGAAACTGCTCGATCAGCACCACTTCGTCGCGCTGCGGGTCATAGGGCAGCATGCACACCGCATCGTGGCGCACGAACAGTTCACGGCTGATTTCGCGACTCATGCCGCCGGCGAACAATTCGTGGCGCAAGTGCACCCGATCGAGCTTGTAGAAACCCTCGAAGCACTTTTCACGCCGAACGATATCCACGGCGGTCGGAATGGCTTTGGCAAAATCAGTCATGACTATCCTCTTACTTCAAACCGATACGAGGCTCATTCCCGGAACCTCGACTTCGCGCCATCCTAACGCGCCCGTGAGGTTTGATGCAGCCCCTTTACCTTCAGCGAGATAGACGGTGAGTGCGAAACCCACTCTAATTAGCTTAGTGGCGAACTGACTGCTCCGTTGATAGTCGAAGCGGGTAACTTTTTGCCTTTCCCTGTTTTATCAAGGACGCCCATGTCACTTTTTAAAATTGCCTCCGTGGCCGCTCTCGCCCTGACCCTTGGCGCTTGCCAAAGCCTGTTCCAGCTCAATTATCGCGCGCCGCTGGAAACCACCCGCGACGCCACCGAGCAGCTCAAGCCAGGCTGTTCGGACCAGGACTGCCCGCTGGTGAACATCGACACCCTGCACTTTCCCGCCGAGCCTGCGCTTGACGGCATCATCGAAAAACGCCTGCTGCAAATGACCCGCACCTCGCCCGACGCCCCGGTGGCGCCGACACTGGCGGCCTATCGCGAACAGTTTTTGCGCACCGCCGGCCCGCGCAACAGCAGCTATTTGCAGGCCAAGGTACGTGAACAGCATGACGGCCTGGTGATCATCGAATTGTCCAGTTACCTGGACACCGGCGGCGCCCATGGCACACCGGGTCGAGGTTTCATCAACTACTCTCGCCAACAGCAGAAAGTGCTGACGCTTACAGACATGCTGGTGCCAGGGCAGGAAGAGGCGTTCTGGAAAGCGGCGCAGGTGGCGCACAACAGCTGGTTGATCAGCACCAAGCTCGATCAGGAACCGGAGTTCGTCAAGAGCTGGCCGTTCCAGAAAACCCAGAACGTGGCGTTGACCTATGGCGGGGTGATCCTCAAGTACGAAACCAGCAGCATCGCGCCTTACGCGCTGGGCCATGTCGAATTGAAGATCCCCTACCCTCGCCTGAACGGCATCATCAAGCCCGAGCTGTTTCCTGGCCGTAACTGAAGGCCCGACCCAGCACCAACTGCAGCAGCCCTGCGAGGATCAACGCCGGCAGGGTTGCGCCAACATCCGGATACAGATTAGCCAGCAGGTGATAGGTGCTGACCCCGCCCAACCAGGCGAGCAGCGCCGGCCAGCGCAATGCAGCTGAGGCAACCTGGCCACTGCGCTTGCGCAGGATGAAGTGATCCACCAGCACCACGCCGAACAGCGGCGCGAACACCGAGCCGATCAACAGCAGGAAGTTCTGGTACTGGGCCAGTGGCGCCAGCAGGGCGATCAGGGTGCAGATCACGCCAATGGCCAAGGCCAGGTGCTCAACTTTCAGGCGCAATAGGATTCCGCTGGAAACGGCTGCCGAGTGAATGTCGGCGAAGGCGTTTTCCGATTCGTCCAGCAGAATCAGCAACAGCGGAATGCCCAGGCCCGCGCCCGCCAATGCCAACAGCAAGGCATTGACTTCACCGCTCGGCGCGAACGCCAGGGTGTAGGCCACGCCCAAACTCATCAGCCAGAAGTTACCGATAAAGAAGCCGATTGCGGTACCACCGAAAACGTTTTTCGCCCGCTTGCCGAAACGCGAATAGTCGGCGATCAGCGGCAGCCACGACAGCGGCATCGCGATGGCAATGTCAAAACCCACGGCAAACGGCATCGAACCGTCGCCGGCCTGGGCCCACAAGGCAGCGAGGTCGGCCTTGGCGAACAGGTTCCAGGTCAGCCACGTGCACGCTGCCAGCAGCAGCCAGATGCCCCATTTGCGCAGGATCTGGCGCACGAAGGTCAAGGGGCCGCTGACGGCCAATAGGGTCGCAAGCGCGCCGAAGAACAGCGTCCACAGCACTGGATTGGACAGCGCGCTGCCGTCGCTGAAGGCCTTTGCGCCCAACAGGCTGGCGGCATCGCGCATGACGATGATCTCGAACGAGCCCCAACCGATCAGCTGCAGCAGGTTCAGTACGGCTGGCAGGCTCGCGCCACGATTGCCCAGGCTGAGCTTGAGTGCGGCCATCGACGACAGTCCGGTATCGCTGCCGATCACGCCGACGGCAGCCAGCAACAGGACGCCGACCAACGTGCCGAGGAAAATCGCCAGCAACGAGCCGGACAGACCCAGGCCTGGCGCGAGCAGCGCACCGGTCTGCAAGACCATCAGGCCGATGCCGAGAGAGAACCACAGGGAAAACAGATCGCGACCGCCGAACACACGCTTGTCGGCTGGCACCGCGATGCCAGGTGAATAAGTACTCGGTTGAATGCTCAAGGGTGTTATCTCAGAGGAATATGTTTTGTCATTGAGAATTTCGCTGTCTAATCTGGCGCTTTCGCGAGCAAGCCCGCTCCCACATTGGTCCTGCGTACACAGGTCGAATGTGGGAGCGGGCTTGCTCGCGAAGGCGGCGCCACAGGCACCGCCAATCCCGGGTCAGATCAAACTTTCTGGTAAAGCTGACTGCCTTCCTGCTTGAAGCGCTCGGCCTGTTCCGCCATGCCTTGGGCAATGTCCACGTCGACCGCTTCGATCCGTTGGTTGGCCGCATACTCGCGGACTTCCTGGGTGATTTTCATCGAGCAGAATTTCGGCCCGCACATGGAGCAGAAGTGCGCGACCTTGGCCGAATCCTTCGGCAACGTCTCATCGTGATACGAACGAGCGGTGTCCGGATCCAGGCCCAGGTTGAACTGGTCTTCCCAACGGAATTCGAAACGCGCCTTGCTCAAGGCATTGTCGCGGATCTGCGCGCCGGGATGTCCTTTGGCCAGATCGGCGGCGTGCGCGGCGATCTTGTAGGTGATAATCCCGGTCTTCACGTCATCCTTGTTCGGCAGCCCCAAGTGCTCTTTCGGCGTCACGTAGCAGAGCATGGCGCAACCGAACCAGCCGATCATGGCCGCACCGATGCCGGAGGTGATGTGGTCGTAGCCCGGCGCAATGTCGGTAGTCAACGGGCCGAGGGTGTAGAACGGGGCCTCGTCGCAGCATTCGAGCTGCTTGTCCATGTTCTCCTTGATCAACTGCATCGGCACGTGGCCCGGGCCTTCGATCATGCACTGCACGTCATGCTTCCAGGCGATCTTGGTCAGCTCGCCGAGGGTTTCCAGTTCGCCGAACTGCGCTTCGTCGTTGGCGTCGGCAATCGAGCCCGGACGCAGGCCATCGCCCAGCGAGAAGCTGACGTCGTAGGCCTTCATGATTTCGCAGATGTCTTCGAAATGGGTATAAAGGAAGTTCTCCTTGTGGTGCGCCAGGCACCACTTGGCCATGATCGAACCACCACGGGAAACGATGCCGGTCACGCGCTTGGCCGTCATTGGCACGTAGCGCAGCAACACGCCGGCGTGGATGGTGAAGTAGTCGACGCCCTGCTCGGCCTGCTCGATCAGCGTGTCGCGGAATAGCTCCCAGGTCAGGTCTTCAGCCACGCCGCCGACTTTTTCCAGGGCCTGGTAGATCGGCACGGTGCCGATCGGTACCGGCGAGTTGCGGATGATCCACTCGCGGGTTTCGTGAATGTGCTTGCCGGTGGACAGGTCCATGACCGTGTCCGAACCCCAGCGAATGCCCCAGGTCAATTTCGCCACTTCTTCTTCGATGGACGAACCCAGCGCACTGTTGCCGATGTTGCCGTTGATCTTCACCAGGAAGTTACGGCCGATAATCATCGGTTCCAGCTCGGTGTGGTTGATGTTGGCCGGAATGATCGCGCGACCGCGGGCAATCTCGTCACGGACAAACTCTGGCGTAATGATTTTCGGCACGCTGGCGCCGAAGCTGTGGCCGGCGTGTTGCTGGTCCAGCAGGCCGGCCGCGCGGGCCACTTCCAGTTTCATGTTCTCGCGGATGGCGACGTATTCCATCTCGGCGGTGATGATGCCTTTGCGCGCGTAATGCATCTGGCTGACGTTGGCGCCCGGCTTGGCGCGACGCGGGTTGTTGACGTGGGCGAAACGCAGCTTGGTCAGTTCCGGATCGGCAAGGCGCTCCTGGCCGAAATTGGAACTCAGGCCGCTCAGGCGCTCGGTGTCACCGCGGGATTCGATCCATGGCGAGCGCACATCGGCCAGGCCTTTGCGCACATCGATGATGACATTGGGATCGGTGTAAGGACCCGAGGTGTCGTACACCACCACCGGCGCGTTGACCTCGCCTCCGAAGTCGGTCGGCGTCACGTCCAGGCTGATTTCGCGCATCGGCACGAGGATATCCGGGCGAGTGCCCTGGACATAGATTTTTTGCGAACGGGTAAACGGCTGAACCGATTGTTGATCGACCTTGGCCGAGTCACTCAGGTTGGTGGCGATTTTTGCTTTTGTAGTCATCACGGGCTCTCCAGACAGCATCCAGGCAGTGGAATTTTGTCGGAGCGAACCTGTAAACGAATGGACGCACGTGCGCTGGGAAAACCAGCTGTGCTGTGCTCAGTGCTCGAGGGGTATTCGATTGTCGAACAACATCCCGGACGAAGCACAAGAGGACTCGCCGGGTGACGAGAAATCTTGTTCCCTACGCAGGCGCTAACCTGATCAGGTTCAACGGGATCCGAAATTATTCGATCTCAGCCTCATAGCAAGGCACCCCGACAAGAACCCGGCCAGTCTAGACATAACTGCCCAAGAACGCCAACACCGCTGCAAACACCGTGATGAATGGCGCAATTACAGGATTGTTGCCGGACGAACGCGCAACTACACTCGCTACGGCCACGCTGCGCATTGACGCTGCAGGTGCCGCGCCGTAGCCTTGGCGCTCAAATTATCAGCATAATCTTTTAGGGATCGCCTCATGCTGCGCAAACTCTCACTGGCCCTTGCCGTGTCTTGTGCGTCCAATGGAATGGCCTGGGCAGCAGAAGCGCCCTTATCGACCAAGACCGATCTGGTCAGCGTCTATCAGGAAGCGGTCAACAACAACGCCGACCTCGCCGCCGCCATCGCCCAATATGGCGCGCAGAAGGAAGTCGTGCCCCAGGCCCGCGCCGGCTTGCTGCCCAACCTGTCGGGCGGCGCCAATGTCGCCAGCGTACGCACGGCCATCGACCAGCCTTCGGCCACGACCAACCGCAATGCGCATTCGTACCAGGCAACCCTGGCGCAGCCGCTTTTCCGCGCCGATCGCTGGTTCCAGTTCCAGGCCGCCAAGGACGTCAATGAACAGGCTGCGCTGCAACTCTCGGCGACCCAGCAGAACCTGATCCTGCAGACCGCCGACAGCTACTTCAACGTGTTGCGCAGCCAGGACAACCTGGCCTCGACCAAGGCCGAGGAAGCCGCGTTCAAGCGTCAACTCGATCAGTCCAACGAACGCTTCGATGTCGGGCTCTCGGACAAGACCGACGTGCTCAACTCACAAGCCAGTTACGACACCGCGCGCGCCAACCGCATCGTTGCCCAGCGCCAGGTGGATGATGCCTTCGAAGCCCTGGTGACACTGACCAACCGCCAGTACAACTCGATCCAGGGCATCAGCCACAACTTGCCGATCCTGCCGCCGGCACCGAACGACGCCAAGGCCTGGGTTGAAACCGCGGCCAAGCAGAACCTCAACCTGCTGGCCAGTAACTACGCCGTCAGCGCCGCCGAGCAAACCCTCAAGCAGCGCAAGGCCGGCCATGCGCCGACCCTCGACGCGGTGGCGCAGTACGAAAAAGGCGACAACGATGCGTTGGGTTTCAGCAACCCGAACGGCTTTCCCCAGGCTTATGGCGGTAACGTCGAGCAAACCACCGTGGGCCTGCAATTGAACATCCCGATCTACAGCGGCGGCCTGATCAACTCCCAGGTGCGCCAGTCTTATGCGCAACTGGACCAGACCGAACAGCAACGCGAATCCCTGCGCCGGCAAATCGTCGAAAACACCCGCGACCTGCACCGTGCGGTGAATACTGACGTCGAGCAGGTGCAGGCGCGCAAGCAGTCGATCATCTCCAACCAGAGTGCTGTGGAAGCGACGGAAATCGGTTATCAGGTCGGTACGCGCAACATCGTCGACGTGCTGGATGCGCAGCGTTCGCTCTACACCTCGGTACGCGACTACAACAACACCCGCTACGACTACATCCTCGACAACCTGCGCTTGAAGCAGCAGGCCGGTACATTGAACCCGGGAGATCTCCAGGATCTGGCACGTTGGCTCAACCCCAACTACAACCCGGACAAGGACTTCCTGCCGCCGGACCTGGCGAAGGCTGCGGCGGAACAGCTCAAGGCCCGCCCCTAAAAAACTGTAGGAGCCGGCTTGCTGGCGAGGGCGATTTCAACAACGCCATCGCCAGCAAGCCGGCTCCTGCAGGTTAGCGGTCAATTAAACGGCCTAGTCCATCCAGCAACCGCTGCAACGCACCCTGATTGGTGCGCATCACCTTCAATCCCGCCTCGGCCATCCGCTGCGCATCCCGCGGAAATTCGAACAGCCGCTGCACCGCCACCGCCAGCCCTTGTGCATCCTCAACCTCCTGCAATGCGCCGGCACTGCGTAACTGCGCGGCAATTTCAAGGAAGTTGAACAGGTGCGGGCCACTGAGCACCGGCTTGGCCAAAGCCGCCGGCTCAAGCAGGTTATGCCCGCCATTAGGCACCAGGCTGCCGCCAACGAATGCGCTGTCGGCCAGGGCGTAGAGAAACAACAGTTCGCCCATGGTGTCACCCAATAGCACCGATGTGGCGGCGGTGACCGCCTCTGCACTGGAGCGCCGCACCGTGGCAAAACCCTGCTGGCGGCACAGTTCGAATACCGCGTTGAAACGCTCGGGATGGCGCGGCACCAGAATCAGCAAGGCGTCGGGATGGCTCGCCAGCAACTGGCGATGGGCCGCCAGTACCACCTCGTCTTCGCCATCATGGGTACTGGCGGCGATCCATACCGGGCGTTCCAGTGCCTGCCATTGCCCGCGCAACTCGGCGGCACGTTGCAACAGTTGCGGATCGATGGTCAGGTCGAACTTGATCGAGCCGGTGACTTCAACGGTTTCCGCCCGCGCACCCAACTCACGAAAACGCTGGGCCTCGGCCTCGGTCTGCACCGCGAACAGGCTCATCTCGCTCAACATCGGCCCGGTCAGCTTACCGAAGCGGCCATAGCCCCTGGCCGAACGTTCAGACAGTCGAGCATTGGCCAGGGCCACGGGAATCCCCCGCCTGGCGCATTGATGGATATGGTTGGGCCAGAGCTCGGTTTCCATGATCACTGCCAGCTTCGGCCGGACCCGATCAAGAAAACGCTTGGCGGCGCACGGCAAGTCGTACGGCAAATAGCAGTGCTGGATGCGCGGTTCGTTGGCGAACAACGCCTGGATGCGCTCCGAGCCGGTCGGCGTCATGCAGGTCACGGTGATCGGCAGTTGTGGGTAACGCTGCAGCAAGGCCCGAATCATCGGTGCGGCGGCAATGCTTTCGCCTACAGACACCGCATGTACCCAGATCCCACCGGGCTTCATCGTCGGCATCCCGTAGGAGAAACGCTCGCCGATGCGCTTGGCATAGGCCGGTGCCTTGCGCGAGCGCAGCCACAGACGAATCGCCACCAATGGCAGCCCCAGGTAAAACAGCGCGGTGTAGAGAGTTCTATTCATGGCGGCGGAGTTTATCGGTTTTTTCACCGATCGCCTGCAAATGCACGGCAAAACGCTCCGCCAGCCATCGAGCGGCCGGCCCGAGTGGCTCATCGCGGCGCCACACCAACTCAACCACCAAGGCCGGCGGGGTCCATTCGCTGGCCAATTCGACGATCAAGCCCTGGTATGCCGAGTACTGCACCACGTGCCGCGGCAGCCAGGCCCAGCCGAGGCCGCGTACCAGCCATTCGGCCATCACGTAAAAACTGTCGGCCCGCCAGACCTGCGGGCTGGCCGGTTCGCTGCCGGGGTAAATGCTGGACTGCGTGGACATCAGCAACTGGCGATGCTGCGCCAGTTCCTGGCAATTCACTTCAGCCTTCGCCGCCAACGGATGCCCGACGCCACACACCGTGACCATCTCAACGCTGCCCAATACCCGCCGTTCCAGGGCTTCAGGAATTTGATCGTGATAAAACAACAGCCCCAGGTCGGCCCGCCGCTCCACCAGTTTGCGCGCCACATCGCCTTGGGCGGCGCTGGTCAGTTGCACTTCAAGGCTGGGAAATTTTTCCGCCAGGGCTTCAAAGCTTTCGATAACCGGCTGGTACGGCATGGCCTCGTCCTGCGCCAGACGCAAGCGAGCTTCCTGGCCGCGCATCATCGCCAGCGCCCGGCCATTGAGACGCTCGCATTGGCGCAGCACTTCTCGCGCTTCTTCCAGCAAAGCGTTGCCGGCCTCGGTGAGTTTCGGCTGGCGACCGCTACTGCGATCGAACAGGCTCACACCCAGGTCTTCCTCCAGCAGTGCTATCGAGCTGCTAACCGCCGACTGGGCTTTGCGCTGGTCCCGTGCCACGGCAGAAAACGAACGCTGCTCCGCCACACCGACGAATAAACGCAGTTGTTCAAGATTCCATTGCATCGACAAACCCATCTTCATAACAGATAGGTAATGACTTTACCGCATCTGGAGAATCTCTAGAATGCCGAACTCAACAGGCAACACTTCATACGAGGATTGAACCATGACCGCTTACTACTACCTGGCCATTGCCATCTGCGCCGAAGTGATTGCCACTGTTTCGATGAAAGCGGTCAAGGGCTTCAGTACGCCGTTGCCGCTGCTGCTGGTCATCGTCGGCTACGGTATCGCTTTCTGGATGCTCACCCTGGTGGTGCGCAGCGTGCCGGTAGGCGTCGCTTACGCGGTATGGGCCGGCATGGGCATCGTGATGGTCAGCGTCGCGGCGTTGTTCATCTACGGGCAGAAGCTGGATGTGCCGGCGATGCTGGGGATGGCGATGATTGTGCTGGGGGTTGTGGTGATTCAGCTGTTCTCCAAGACTGCAGGGCATTGAGGAAAAAGATCGTCTGAGCTCTGTATACTGCGACCTCGTCTTGAACACTGAGGTCGCTGCATGCCATCCGTTATTTCCACCGACGTTCTCATTGTCGGCGCTGGTGTTGCCGGCCTCTGGCTGAATGCGCGCCTGCGTCGCCAGGGTTTCTCGACCGTGCTGGTGGAAAGCGCCAGCCTCGGCGGCGGGCAAAGTGTGAAGTCCCAGGGGATCATCCATGGCGGCGCCAAGTACGCTCTGCATGGCGCCCTGACCGGCGCCTCGGAAGCCATCGCCGACATGCCGCGTCGCTGGCGTGAAGCCCTGGCCGGGAATGGCGAACTGGATCTTTCGGGCGTGCGCCTGCTGTCCGAGGCGCATTACCTCTGGTCCCCGGGAACCATCGCCGGCAACCTCACCAGCTTCTTCGCCAGCAAAGCCGTGCGCGGTCGTGTCGATCAGGTCAAGGGCGATCAACTGCCGCTGGCCCTCCAGGACAAACGCTTCAAGGGCAAGGTCTATCGCCTGGCGGAACTGGTGATCGACGTACCAAGCCTGATCCAGCGCCTGGCCGTCCTCGCGGGCGATGGCCTGCTCGCCGGCCAGAAGATCGAGCCGCTGCTGGAGGGTGGCGTGCTGATTGGCCTGAAGGTGGACGAGCGCGAAATCCGCGCCCAACGCATCGTCTTGAGCGCCGGAGGCGGAACGGCGGCGTTGCTCGAAGCGTTGGGGCTGACCCAGCCCGCCATGCAACGCCGCCCGCTGCACATGATCATCGCCAAAGGCCCAAGCCTCAAACCGCTGTACGCCCATTGCCTGGGCGGTGGAACCAAACCACGCATCACCGTGACCACGCACCCGGCGGCCGATGGCCAGTGGGTCTGGTACCTGGGCGGCGATATCGCTGAAACCGAAGGCGTGAATCGTGAGCCGGCCGAACAAATCGCCACCGCGCAGAAAGAACTTGGCCAGTTATTGCCATGGATCGACCTCAGCACAGCGCGATGGGCAACGTTGCGTGTAGACCGTGCGGAACCACTGCAATCGGGGCTGACACGTCCCGACAACGCCTTCGTGGCCGAGGAAGGTCGCCTGCTGGTGGGCTGGCCAACCAAACTGGCCCTGGCGCCGGACTTCGCCGACCGCGTCATCGCCAGCCTTGACCGCGATGGCATTCAACCGGGTCCGGTCACCGCTTTGCCGCCACTGCCAAAACCGCCGATGGCCATCCCGGCCTGGGAGCAATTGCTGCCATGAGCCAACCGACTCTGCACGACTTGCATCGTCCCCTGGGCAGCACCGGCCTGCTGGTATCGCCCCTGGGCCTGGGCACGGTAAAACTCGGCCGCGACCAAGGCGTGAAGTACCCCAATGGCTTCCAGATTCCCGACGACGATGAAGCGCGGATGTTGCTCAAGCTCACGCGCGACCTGGGTATCAACCTGATCGACACCGCGCCGGCCTATGGCCGCAGCGAAGAGCGCCTTGGCCCGTTGTTGCGTGGTCAGCGTCAGGATTGGGTGATCGTCAGCAAGGTCGGCGAAGAATTTGCCGACGGTCAGTCCCGCCACGATTTCAGCGCCGCGCACACCCGTCTCTCTGTCGAACGCAGCCTGCAACGCCTTGAGACTGACTTCATCGACCTGGTGCTGGTGCACTCCGACGGCAACGACCTGGCGATCCTCAATGAAAGCGAAGTCTATGCCACGCTCGCCGCGCTCAAGGCCGAAGGCAAGATCCGTGGCTTTGGCTTTTCCGGCAAGACAGTCGAAGGCGGCTTGAAGGCGCTGGAGCAAGGTGATTGCGCAATGGTCACCTACAATCTGAACGAGCAAAGCGAAAAAGCGGTCATTGACTATGCTGCTGGTCATGGCAAAGCCATTCTGGTCAAAAAAGCCCTCGCCAGCGGTCATGTGTGCCTGAGTCCAGGGGTGGACCCGGTGCGCGCCAGTTTCCAATTGTTGTTCGAACATCCCGGTGTGGCCAGCGCTATTGTCGGAACGATCAATCCGCTGCACCTCGCCCATAACGTGGCGACCGTTGCACAGGTCCTACGTAGCAACTGATGCCGCCTCACGCGGCCTAAAGCAGGAGCCGACATGCCGCGTACGCTCATTAGAAAGAACCCGAGCAACTTCAAGACCCTGCCGTTATTCGTCGAAGCGACTCCCGAAGGCCTGAGTTATCAGAGCGTCGGGAGACCGTTGAATTTCGCCCAGATCCTGCAACGTCGACGCCCGGTAAGCGTCGCCGATACGGAACGGTTTTCCCTTGAATTGGCCAACCTTGGAGTCTCTGTACGCCTGACACTGCATTGGCAGAATCGCGATTACTGGGTGCTGGTACGTCAACGGCGGCAGGATCGCGGCGACGTGGTGCTCAAGCTGATTTCCGGCTACGTGCCCGCCCACGAGCTGAACCTGCCGCTGCACACCGCCATTCAGGAAATCGCCGAAGAATGCCTGCTGGAAACCCCGGAAGGCTGGCTCGGTGGGCGCTTCATCGACACTTGGTTACCCGCCCCCTATTCGAGCGCACTGCACTACCGCGAAGCCCTGCCGTTTCGCCTGTCGCCGCTGTCCGGCTCGGCGCGTCCGGTGCGCTGCGCCAACCTGCCACTGATCGAACGGCCTCGGGCCTATGTGCACTTGCCAACCGCATCGCTGCAATTGATTTACGATTTACGCTTGGAGGTCCCCAAGGAAGCCAAATCCCTGAGCCTGTTTCACGTCGACGAACGACTGGAAGGCGATCAACTGGTGGCCCGCCTGGATCGCAAGCGCCCGGATCTGTACCTGATGCCATTGAAGGATGGCCATCCCTTGGCCGAGCTCTACACCTTGAAAAAGGATCAACTGCACCCAGCGAGCACCCGTGGACTGTACCTGGCCGAAAGCTTTGCCAGGCAGGAAGGCTGGCTGGTGAAAGATGAGCGGATTCGCTGGAAGGACTGGGTACGGCAGCAGGGCTTGACGCCTCCAGCGAAGGATTCGGGATTGGCGCGGTTGCGTGGGAAGGCAAAGCAGTTGCTGAAGAAGATCGTACCGCGCAAGGCCGCACGCCCCTGATCATTCCCACGCAGAGCGTGGGAATGATCAGCGCATCATTCAGACTGGCGGATCTTCTCGACAATGGCAGTCGTGGAGCTGTTCTCCACCAACCCCAGCACTTTCACCGTCCCGCCGTAAGCGGTCACGATGTCTGCACCGACCACCTGGTCAATCCCGTAGTCCCCACCCTTGACCAGCACGTCCGGCTTCACCTCGCGCAGCAAGTTCTCCGGTGTGCCCTCAGCGAAGCTGATCACCCAATCGACAGCGCCCAGGCCTGCCAGCACCGCCATGCGTCGGTCGACACTGTTGATCGGACGGCCAGGCCCTTTCAGGCGGCTGACCGACGCATCGTCGTTGACCGCAACGATCAGGCGATCACCTTGAGCCCGCGCTTGCTCCAGGTACGTCACGTGCCCGGCATGCAGGATGTCGAAGCAACCGTTGGTAAAAACGATCTTCTCGTTATGCGCACGCGCATCATCGACTGCCAGCAACAGCTGCTCCAGGCCCAGCACACCGCGCTCTGAACCCTGATCGCGCTGGATGGCACGCCGCAATTCCGGCGCGCTGATAGCCGCCGTACCGAGCTTGCCGACCACGATGCCTGCCGCCAGGTTGGCCAGGCCCACTGCGTGTGGCAGTTCCTCGCCAGCAGCAATCGCCGCTGCCAAAGTGGAAATTACCGTATCGCCAGCACCGGTCACGTCGAACACTTCACGGGCACGTGCCGGCAGGTGCAAAGCCGGATGATCCGGGCGCAGCAAGGTCATGCCGTGCTCGCCACGGGTCACCAGCAAGGCGCCCAGGTCCAGGTCGTGCATCAGCTTCGCGCCTTTGTTCACCAAATCATGCTCATCGACGCACCCCCCGACGATGGTTTCGAACTCGCTGAGGTTCGGCGTGATCAGGCTTGCACCGCGATAAATGGAAAAGTCCTTGCCCTTGGGATCCGCCAGCACCGGAATGCCTCGGGCACGGGCGGCCTGGATCAACGCCTGATGGTTTTTCAGCGCGCCCTTGCCGTAGTCGGACAGTACCAGCACCTTGATGCCTTCGAGCAATTCATCGACCTGCACGGACAACGCCAAAGCGTCGGTGGCGAAGGGTTCTTCGAAGTCGATGCGCAGCAATTGCTGGTGACGACTCATGACCCGCAGCTTGACGATGGTCGGCTGGTGGGCAATGCGCTGGAACAACGCGCGCACACCGGCACCCTTGAGGCTATTGACCAGGCTGTCGGCGGCTTCATCGTCGCCGGTCACTCCGACCAGCGAGGCCGGTGCGCCGAGGGCGGCAATGTTCAACGCAACGTTGGCGGCACCGCCCGGGCGGTCCTCGATGTGATCGACCTTGACCACCGGTACTGGCGCCTCAGGGGAAATCCGTGAGGTACCACCATGCCAGTAACGGTCGAGCATGACATCGCCGACCACCAAGACAGGGGCTTGATCGAATCGCGGCATGGACAACTTCATGGAGCAACCCACATACAAAATGAACAGGGGCGCGATATTAACACAGGGTGAGTCTGGCTCACCCTGATGTCGGTATCAGGCGATGTCTTCGGCCGGCGTATCGAGCCCCATCGCGTGCAGCCGCGAATAGTAGCCATTTTGCGCCAGCAACTGGGCGTGGGTGCCACGCTCGACGATTTCGCCGTGGTCCATCACCAGGATCAGGTCGGCCTTTTCGATAGTCGACAACCGGTGAGCGATGACCAGCGTGGTACGCCCCTTCATGACTTGATCCAGCGCTGCCTGAATATGGCGCTCGGACTCGGTATCAAGTGCCGAGGTTGCTTCGTCGAGAATCAGCAACGGAGCATTTTTCAACAAGGCCCGGGCAATCGCCAGGCGCTGGCGCTGACCGCCGGACAGCAGTACGCCGTTTTCCCCGACCTGGGTATCCAGGCCTTGTGGCATCTGCGCGATGAAGTCCATTGCATAGGCGTCCGCGGCAGCCTTTTCAATGTCTTCGCGAGGTGCGCCAGCCAAATCGCCATAGGCGATATTGTTAGCGATGGTGTCATTGAACAGGGTCACATGCTGTGTGACTTGCGCTACGTGCCGACGCAAATTGCGCAAGCGATAGTCTTCGATTTCGACATCGTCGAGCAGGATTTCACCGACTTCATGATGGTAGAAGCGCGGTATCAGGCTGGCGAGAGTCGATTTGCCGCTGCCAGAGCGACCCACCAGGGCGATCATCTGTCCAGGCGCGGCGGTAAAGCTGATGTTCTTCAGCACCTCACGCTCGGTGCCTGGATAGGTGAAGCTCAGGTTGCGCACCTCCAGATAGCCGTTGACGCGATCACGCTCAACGGTTCCGTTGTCGACTTCCGGCTCAACGTCCAGTTGCTCGAAAATGCTTTCGGCACCCGCGACACCTTTCTGAATGGTCGAACTGACTTCCGACAACTGCCGGATCGGCTTGGGCAACAGACCCGCCGCAGTGATGTAGGCCACCAGGTCACCGGCGGTTGCATCACCACGCAGGAACAACACCAGGAACATCAGCGCGGCCATGGCGGTGTAGATCACCAGCTGCAACATCGGCGTATAGACCGCACCGGTCTTGGTCATGCGCAGTTGCTTGTCGGTGTTGCCCTGGCTGGCTTCGGCAAAACGCCGCTCTTCGTAGCTCTCGCCACCGAAACTGCGCACTACGCGATAACCCTGGATAGTCTCGGAAGCCACATGGGTCACGTCGCCCATCGCCACCTGGATCTTCTTGCTCTGCTTGCGGAATTTCTTGCTGGTATTGCCCACCATGAGTGCAATCAGCGGCAGGATCGCCAGCATCACGAGGGTCAGTTTCCAGTTCATCCACAGCAGGTAGGCAAACAGGAAGACCACGGTAAGGCCTTCGCGGATAACTACCTTGATGGCATCGGTGGCGGCACCGGTCACCATGGTCACGTTGAACGTGATTCGCGAGATCAGATGCCCGGAATTGTGGGTATCGAAGTAGCGATTCGGCAGCACCAGCAATTTATTGAACAACTCGACGCGCAGGTCATGCACCAGCCCCAATGACACCTTCGCCAGGTAATAGTTACCGAGGAAAGAGCCCAGGCCTTGCCACGCCGCGATCAGGATGATCAGCAATGGCACGGCCATCAGCAGCTGCAAGTCTTTCAGGTAGGGGACATCGGGAAAGAGCACCGCTTCAGGATTGCTCAGGCCATCGACGAAATACTTGAGAATCCCCGCCAGCATCGGCTGTGTGGAGGCAAAGATCACGAAGCCCACGATACTCAGCAAGAAAAGGCCGAGATAAGGTTTTACATAACCCAACAGCCGAAAATAGATTTTCAGGCTGGAGTCCTGTCCCGCTTTGGGCGGTGCGTCACTCATCGTAGAGCTCACTGGTTAGGAAGAACGCGAAATTTTATCACAAGCGTCAGGATTGGCCCGCGCCCATACCAAAACACTGGCCAGGCCAATGGGCAACCAGCTGATAAACCATTCAGCCCTTGGCGTGCCATTCAGGCTGGCGGCGTCAAACTGCATCGCCAGGGTAGAGAAAAGCCATA
The DNA here is from genome assembly GCF_014596605.1 of Pseudomonas sp. PSB11. Classification (NCBI taxonomy): domain Bacteria; kingdom Pseudomonadati; phylum Pseudomonadota; class Gammaproteobacteria; order Pseudomonadales; family Pseudomonadaceae; genus Pseudomonas; species Pseudomonas sp. PSB11. Next base: position 140,781 of record NZ_NOIO01000012.1, on the reverse strand, counting down.
TGCCGATGATTCCCTTGGCATAGAGTGTTTCCCTAACCTTCCACGCTTCGCGCAGTACAGCGATCCAGGTCGCAGCCCACAACAATAATCCCGGCAGGCCCAATTCGATGGCCACATGGGTGAACAGGTTGTGCGCGTGGTCAAAATACTGCCCATCGGCAAACACCGTGTAGTGACTGCCAAGGCCCAGGCCCCGCCATGGGTGCTCGGCGATCATTTGCAGACTGGCCAACAGGATCTGCGGGCGATAAGAAGCGCCGCGCGCCAGTACCAGGGATTCGAAAAGCCAGAACGCAAGCATGGCGACAATCAGTGCGGCCGCCGCAATGATGCGACTGCGCCGGTCACGGCACCAGATTGGCATGGCAAGTATCGTGAGAAACATTGCCAAGGCAGCGCCGCGGCTCTGGCTGAGCAGAACGAATACCCCCAGGAAACCCAACGCAACGGCACAAACCACCTGCATCACGCCAGTACGTGGCGCCCAGAGCACCAGCCACACCGCAGCCAGCCCGATGACGTAGCCGCCCAGAATCGGATGGGCCAATTCGCCCAACCCTTCCACACGTGAACTCCAGGCGTTGCCTTGCATCCCATAAAATTTGACGATCGCCACCAATGCAGTGACAGCCAACCCTATACCTCCCCACTGCATGATGCGGATCACGCGCTCGGGACGGGCACTGGCGAATAGCGGGAAAAACAACAGGAATACCACGACGTACAGCACACGCTTGGCTGCGCGCTCCAGGTCAGGGGTATTCGACCAGGAAAGGCTGAGCAGTGACCAGATCACCAGCCCGAGCAACGGCAGGTAGATCCAGCGCTGGTCATGGAATAATTCCCGAAGCCGGGCCCGCGCGGGCCAGCAGAAGATGATTGCAGGCAACCAGAGAAACGCCACCAAGCCTTGTTGATAGAGCTTGTTGGTAGGCGCAATGGCGATGGCCAACAAAAACCACAAAAGACCTACTGCCATCCATGCTTGCGCCCAACGAGTTTCTTGCATCAAATTGCTCCTGTAAGCGTTCGCCTACCCAACCCGACATGGTTAAAGCTGAATTTTTTCGGCATCATTGCCCGCCACTGTGCCCCGTTCTTCCAACAAGGCTTTCTACGATGCAATGTTCCCGGCTTCCTCAAGCAGCCCTAGATCAATTGATTGACGGTGCCAAAGTACTCGAGGCCGACAGTTACGGGCCAAAAGTCTACCTGTTGCAAGATGGGAATATCCTCAAACTATTTCGCCGCAAGCGTATTTTTTCCTCTGCCTTGTTTCGTCCATACTCGAAACGCTTTATCGACAACGCGCTCGAACTGCAAAAGCTCGGTGTGCCGACCTTGCAGGTCCTGCAGTATTACCGACTGCAGGCGCCGGGCATGACAGCCGTGCTGTACCAGCCATTGCCAGGCCAGACCCTGCGCCAGGTCGCCAGCAAGGACGGATTCAACTGGCCGCAAGCCTTGCCCGAACTGGCCGGTCTGATACGCAGCCTCCATCAATCGGGGATTTACTTCCGCTCACTGCATCTGGGCAACATCGTGATCACGCCCGACAATCGTATGGGACTGATTGACGTGGCTGACATGCGGTTCCTGCGAGCCCCATTGCCTCGCCACTTGATCAAGCGAAACCTGCAGCATTTCGCTCGCTATATTGCGCGCGAGAACCTGAACGACACCTTTCCGATGCAGGCATTGGAGCAGGCAGTATTGCCATCATGAGAGTAGCGCACGGGCGGTCTGGCTGAAGCTCAGCCAGGCTTGATCCGGCGCTAACGCCTGGAATTGTTCAGCAGCGACCGCTTCGGCAGAGACACTGAACGCTCGCAAGATCGCTTCTCGCCACGCACTCACGTCATCAACCGGGGCATACCAGCCGCTATCGGCCAACTGTTCGCGAAACACCGGTAACTCACTGCACAGTACCGGAACGCCCGCCATGACCGCCTCCTGCATGATCAACCCCAGGCCTTCTTCCCGCGAAGGGATCGCCACCCAGTCGAAGGCACGATAAAGACGCGCCGCGTCATCGAGATGGCCCGGCAGCAAGACTTGCTCACGCAGTCCCAGGTCATCGATTCGGGCTTGCAGCGTGGCCCGGGCGCTGCCCTCCCCGACAATGACCAATCGCAGGTCGGCGCGCTTTTGCAATGCCCCTGCAAAGGCATCGAGCAGGCAAATGAAGCCCTTCTCCGAAACCAGGCGCCCCACCGCTCCCAATATTGGCCCTCCGGCCACAGACAGGCCCAAGCGGTTCAACGCCTCTTCCCGAGGAAGTAAAGCGCTATGGAAAGCGGCAGGCTCAAAGGCACTGCGCAATGTCACGACCGGTACCTGCAAGTCACGGTTCAGGGAAGTTGCGAGGGTGTTCGACACGGCAGCCAATGCCAGCTGGGAAGGTGGGAGCTGCTGGAAGAGCGCTCGGTCACCTGCATGCAGTCGCGTCGCCCCATGGAAAATGACCACCACGCGGATATGCGGCAACCCCTTGAGTATCGGCAACAGCGTGCGCGCCACTCCCAGCCCGTCAAGCAATAGCAAACGCGCGTCGCTGTCCTTGAGAGCGCGGTGAAACCGGGCGCGCATCCAGGGTTTGGTCAATCGCCAGAAATGCCGCCCTTTCAATTGGGCAGAAGTCAGCCCCCATTCCCGGATCTCACCAACGTTCACTCCACATTCGCGCGCACCTCCCTGAAGCAACCAGGTTTTCACCGGGGCCGAGGGCAAGGCATGAGACAGAATCTGCTGATGCACCTTGTGGATCGAGGCAAAGGGAGCGCCACCGGCCCACATCACATTGAGAATACTCATAGGGCAAGCAGCCAATACAAAAGGTAATGGGGATAAGCTGCGGTGTTGCTACTTGATGGTCCAGCCAATGCAGACTCCCAACAACAAAAACAAAACGAATTTGACCTGTTCGCGCCGACTACGACGCGCCTTGCGCTGTCGCTCGATCGGCGTTTGCACGTGCAGGCCAAACCCGGTGTGCATGACTGCGTCCGCTTCAAGCGTCAGGGCAGTCAGATTCAGCTGTGCGTATCGCTGTGACAGCGCTTTCTCGCCACTGTGCCCGGAAAATGGCGCGCACAATCGATATTCCTTTACCCGCCGCAGGCCCGGGTTCAGCGAGAACCCCTGCCACTGCGGCTTGTCGGAAATCATTGGATGGCAAGCCACTCCACCGACGACCTCACGCGGCCCCAAATGAATGTAGGGGCTGTGAACCCGCAGATCATGAGTATAGCTACGCAGCCACACTTGCAGGATTTCCGGGCGCAATTGGAGAATGGTCATGGAGTCTTCCACAAACCCTGGGCGATAGAATTCCCAGTCATCCTCGCAATGGAAGATGTAGTTCGTGCTGACGTGTTCGTACGCCAGGTCGATTGACGCCAGTTGACCCAGCTTGGGTCGATTGACGAACACCGTGCAGTGTTCCTTCCAGTTGGCTGGAATGACTGCGTGAACGCCTTCGTCACCCGCATCCTCAGTGATGAACACTTCACGGATAGGGGCCGTATTGAATCGATCGAAGCTCTCGAGAGTAGTCTTCAGCAGATCCAGGCGACCACAGCTTGTGACCACTAGCGTGATGTCACTCTCGCGGGAAAAATGCACGGTTTTCTCAATAGGGTAAAAGTGGTCAGCAATATCAATGGCCGGCCTACACTTGTCAAACACCCAAATTGAGTCGAATTCTTTCCAACAGACTCAGCGGCGCACGAGCACGCAGTGCGGGCTCAAGCTCCTCGACGATACGCTGGCCGATGCGTGCAAAGCTGAACTGGCTGACCGCCAGCTCCTGACCGTTGTGCGCGATACGCTGCGCCAGTTGCGGGTCGCTGCGCAGAATGGCGAGCTTTTCCTGAAGCTGTGCAATGTCCCGATACAAGACCACGTTGTGCATATCCTGCAAGCCCAGCGCTTGGCATTCCGCGGCACCCTGGTCATAGGCTAGCAAGACACAGCCACAGGCCATGGCTTCGAAGTTCTTGATCATGAATTCGCCCATGCCGACGTCCGCACTGACGAAAAAGCGAATGCGGTTAAGCGTATCGCGGTATTCCTCGCCGGATTTGGTACGCGTGACAACCAGGGGTTCGACACTCGCCAGCTCATCGAGCAGCGCCTTGCGGCCGCTATAGGCAACGCTGTTGGTACTGCCAACGAACGCCAGCTCGATATCCCGCTCGCGCCCTTGATCTTCAAGCTGCGTCTGGTCGTAGCCCTTGGGAACGAACACTGCATCGAAGCCCTCCGAACGCAGGCGCTCGGTGACAACGAAACCGGAACTGATGACTCGCGCCCATGGCAATCGACGGTAGTGCGCACTGAACTTACCGGTGTACTTGCAAGGAATGTAGTTCTGGTAGGCATCGTGCTCGAGGATGACCAGGTTGGGAATCGTGCGGATAAATCCGACCTGGCGGATCTCCTGCTTGAACCGCAGGAAAAACACGATCCGGTCGTACCGGGACACATCGACTTCACGCCGGAAATAACTGCGCAGGTTGCGCTGTTCCTCGCTGCTCAACCACCGCAAGTCGCACTCGCAATGAGCCGCCACCCCGTCGTACAGACGGTCCAGGATGGCCCGCTGATCTTTCTGCACCAGAAATAGAACTTTCATCGTCTTCCTTGCCACAACAGGCAAATGGAGCAACACCTGAAACCGGACCTGCCCTCAGACGGCCGACCTTCAGGCCCATGACACCTTATAAACGCCAAAACAGTTCCTGGCGCCGCACAGCCTTGCGAAAAAATTCATTTTCGCCGTAACGCGAACCGGCCCGGCCCGCCAGCAACCGCTGCAACCTACGCCGCAAGCGACGCTTGAATGGCGGCGGCGGTTGCAGGTCGTGCATCATCGCCAATGCCATTGCCTTGTCACGCTGCTGAGCCTGGGAAAGCTGCAGGCAGTAGGGATGCATCTGCTGACCAAGATCGAATACGGGAGGAAGGGCAATACCGGTGCCGGTGTCACCCATCGGCCAGCGATCGTTGTCATGCAGGTGATTGGCATAGCCCAACAGCGTCGGTTGCCAATCAAGCCCCTTGAGCGCTTCGAGCACTGCTGCCTGCGCACAGAAATGATCGGGATGGGGATCAAGGGTCGGGTGCGGCAATACAATTACCTCAGGCCGGGCACGCAACAGCAGGGCTTGCAGATCTGCCAGCAGATTGTTCCAGGTGGGCGCGCCATCGACATCGCCCGGCAGGCCAAACGGGTTCAATTGGCGAAATAACCGGGTGTCATGCAAATCCGCTTCCCGTGAGCCTATCGGCTTGGCGGGCGATGCCTGCATGGCTTCCAGTTGCAAACAGAAATAGCCCAACTGCACGCAATGGCCTGGCGGCACTCCCGCCCAGCGCGGCACGGCAATACTGTCCCAGGCACGCAAACGGCCTTTCAGGCGCGCCGCCTCGACCTTGTTCATGCCCATGCGCTGATAATGTTCGGCTTCGATTTCACCGGCGGTGAGCGTCACGATCCAGGCCTCGTCCGCCTGACTGTACAAACCGTAAGCCGCGAGCTCGGCATCATCGGCATGGGGGGCGATGACCATCACTCGTTGACGGCGAAAGTCCGGATGTTCAAAAGCCCACAACACAGGCTCACCCTGTAGCCGGCAGAATCGCCCACGCAGACGCAACTCACCGCGCGACAGCACTTGGGCCTGGCCGCTGAGGTTGAGGTAACGCAGGCCGTCCACTCCCCGTTCGAAGGTCTGCCGGTCAGGGCTGTCGCCCCCCGTCAACTCGACCACTGGATCGAAGAAGCGGCCCAGCCACGTGCTTTTTACCTTGAGCGCCAGCACCAGCGTCGCGTCGTCGACCAGCATGACACCCTCATCCAGGCGCAGGTGCTCCCCGTTCAGGTGAACCTTGGGCTGCGGGGTATAGGGCGTAAAGGTGTACTGATAGTCGTCTTTGGCACTATAGAACAGGTGATCGGCAAACCAGGCTTCGTGCGCCACCCAGCCCAGCAGCGCAAGCACCAGTGGCAACCACCACACCACCAGGATGCCGGACAGGATCAACAGCACCAGCGCGACCAGCAGACCGATGCGTTTATTGCGCCGATGGCGCTTGAGCAATTGCTGTTTGCGGGTCATGGCTTGACTCATACGGTGTAGACCGGCACAGGGTTGCACCAGCGATCCTTGTATTCCCGGTCGGCACGGCCAAAGGAAAAGCGCAGGGGCTTGTCCAGTGCCCTGGCGTGCTCCCAGGCGCTTTGGGTGTTGAGAAAACTCAGTACGCTACCGGGACTGAACTCGCGGGTTTCGGGATCGACACCGCCATTGATGTATTCAACGCTGATCCATTGCGGCGTCTCAACGCGATAAACCAGTTGAATGGCGATGGCGGCATCATTGAGGAAGATCACCGAACCGATCAGAAACTCGCGCAACAACTCGATGACCTCGGCCATGCGCTCGGCACCGGTCGCCGGGAAACCCCAGCGGCGCAGGAACAAATCGCAATAAATCGCGCCCAGCTGCTGGCTGGAAAACTCGGAAACCGCTCGCACGACGCCACCCGCCTCCTCCAGCAACCTGAGTTCGCGACGCTGGTTGTAGCGAAATTTCTTCGACAACTCTTCGGGCGTGCGGGCCATGGCCAGTTGTTCGGCCTGCAGCCTGATACCGGTGAAACGGTTTTCGTTGAGCGCCGACAAGTAGCGACCACGATGGCGCAAAGGTGCCTGGGCATCGGCGGCAGCCGGCAGGATGATTTCGGCATTGCCCAGGTCGAACAAGCCCTTCTTGCCGTGACGCTTGAGCACGTCCTTGGACAAGGCAAGGTCGCGACCCCAGGTCGGAATCGCCGCCTTGATTTCGCCGCCTTGCTCCCACGCCAGGTATCGCACTGGGATGTCGGCGAGCCGCGCCAGGCGCTCGACCACCAGCGGGTGAGTGGCGACGCTGCCGCCATAACGCTGCCAGGCCTCGGCATAAGTCGAGGCATCGGATAGCGACCAGCCGCGTTCGCGCCAGCCTTGAAATCGGTTGAGCATCAGCCCCTCTGTGCCAGTTCGGTAACGTGCGGCAGGTGCCAGAAAGCATCGCGCACCGCGCGGTCGGAGAAGCGTTCACGCAGGCGCTCAAGCATCAACTCGGCGCACTGGCGACGTTGCTGCTCGTCCATTGCGGCCAGATGTTGCAGGCCTTGAGCCAAGTGCTCGGCATCGCCCAGGGGAAACAGGATACCAACGCCTTCGACCACTTCCTTGGCTCCGCCACAGGCCGTTGCGAGCAATGGCACGCCCGCCGCCATGGCTTCGAGCAGCACCATGCCGAATGGTTCATGATCGGAACTGAGGGCAAACACATCGAAAGCGCTGAAATACCGCCGGGCCTCAGGGACCTGACCAAGGAACAGTACCCGGTTGCCAATCCCCAACTCGAGAGCCTGGGCCTTCAGATCCTGTTCCAGACGACCGCTACCCAAAATGACCAGTTGGCTGTTGGCCGGCAACCCGGGGAGCGCCTGGGCAAAACCTTCCAGCAACGTGGCTTGATCCTTGTCCGGGTGCAGACGTCCGACGTTGCCGACGATCCAGGCATCCGCAGACAGGCCGAGGGTCTCGCGCGCCTCGCGAGCCGACACCTGGCTAGCCTGCAAAGCCGGTACATCGATCCGGTTATAGAGTGTCTGGATCCTTGCCGCCGGCCACTTCGGCAGGCATTGGCGCATGTCATCACGCACGGCATCGGACACCCCGAGCAGGCTCAGGCGCTTGCGGAAAATATGCGCGAAGAGCTTGCGTGTGCCGCGCTTGTAATCGTCAAACGCATGGTGCACGCCAATCACCGGCAACGAGGTGCCGAGCAAGGCGATGTAGATCGGCTTGAAGCGATGGGCAATGCAGAAACTGAAATTGCGCGACGCGGCGATCTTGCGCAGATCGCCAATGGCGCCCAGCTTCAGGCCACGAATGGCCTTGGAGCTGTACTCCATGAACAACACTTCATCCGAGGCGCAACCGGCGGCCACCTCAGCGTCGGCGACCCCGGTCAGAAACACCGTGGTCACGCGATAGCCGGTGCCCGCGAACAGGCTGGCGTACTGCCGGGCGCAGTCCAGGAACGGCCCGTCATAGCCGTGACAAAACTGCAGCACATGGCGTTCAGCCGAGCGTGTCATAGGTGTCCGCGCCCTCTTTGACCACCAGGATGTCTTCCATGATCAGATACTGTAGATCCGAACCGAAGAACATGTTCAAGGCGTCCGTCGGCGAGCAGATCATCGGTTCGCCACGACGGTTGAGCGAGGTGTTCAGCGACACGCCGTTGCCCGTCAGGTTTTCCAGCGCCTTCATCATGTCGTAGTAGCGTGGGTTGTATTCGCGCTTGAGCACCTGGGCCCGGGACGTGCCGTCTTCATGAACGACTTCCGGCACACGGGTTTTCCACTCTTCAGCTACTTCGAAGGTGAAGGTCATGAACGGCGCCGGGTGATCGATCTTGATCATCTGTGGTGCGACGGTGTCGAGCATCGACGGGCAGAAAGGCCTCCAGCGCTCGCGGAACTTGATCTGGTGGTTGATGCGATCGGCCACGCCGGCCACGCTTGGGCAACCGATGATCGAACGACCGCCCAGCGCGCGCGGACCGAACTCCATGCGGCCCTGGAACCAGGCCACCGGGTTGCCGTCGACCATGATCTTGGCGATCTGCTCGGGCATGTTGTCGAGCTTGCGCCACGCTGGTTTGTTCTCGTGACGAGCACAGGCCGCGATCACGTCTTCGTTGCTGTACGACGGACCGAGGTAAACGTGTTCCATCTTCTCGACCGGTACGCCGCGGGCATGGGACACATAGGCTGCCGCGCCCACCGCAGTACCGGCGTCGCCGGATGCCGGCTGTACGAACAGCTCCTTGACGTCGTCGCGAGCGATGATTTTCTGGTTGAGCTTGACGTTCAACGCACAGCCACCGGCGTAGGCCAGCTTGCCGGTTTCCTTGAGCACGTCGCCCAGGTAATGGTCGATCATCTGCAAGGCAATTTTTTCAAACAGCGCTTGAATGCTGGCGGCATAGTGAATGTAAGGCTCGTCGGCGATGTCACCTTCGCGCTTCGGACCCAGCCACTCGATCAGCTTCGGTGAGAAGTAGTAACCCTTGCCCTTCTCTTTATAGCGACGCAGGCCGATCACGTTGGCGTAGTCGGTGTTGATCACCAGCTCGCCGTTTTCGAACGAAGCCAAACGCGAGAAATCGTACTTGCTGGCGTCGCCGTACGGCGCCATGCCCATGACCTTGAACTCGCCGTCGAGCATGTCGAAACCGAGGAACTCGGTGATCGCGCCGTACAGGCCGCCGAGGGAGTCCGGATCGAAGAATTCCTTGATCTTGTGGATCTTGCCATTCTCGCCATAACCGAAGAAGGTCGTGGCGTACTCGCCCTTGCCGTCGATGCCCAGGATCGCGGTTTTCTCTTTGAAACCGGAGCAGTGATAGGCGCTGGAGGCGTGGGCCAGGTGGTGTTCAACCGGCTCGATCTTGATCTTCTTCGGATCAAAACCCAGTTGCTCCAGGCACCAGACGATCTTGTTGCGATAGCGCTTGTAGCGACGGTTGCCCATCAGGATCGCGTCGAGTGCACGGTCCGGGGCGTACCAGTAACGCTTGGCGTACTGCCAGCGAGCCTTGCCGAAAATGCTGATTGGGGCGAACGGAATCGCCACCACGTCAACGTCGGACGGCTTGATGCCTGCCTGCTCCAGGCAGAACTTCGCCGACTCGTAGGGCATGCGGTTCTTTGCATGTTTATCGCGTACGAAGCGCTCTTCTTCCGCCGCCGCGACCAGCTTGCCGTCGATGTACAGGGCTGCGGAAGGATCATGGCTAAGGGCGCCGGACAGGCCAAGAATCGTCAATGCCACAGGGGTCTAGCCTCTTTAGTCTGCGTGCAGGCGCGATGCGCCTCAAAAATTAATGTGCCCTCGCAACGGGCGAGAGACAGCTAAAGGGCGGGATTATAGCTTAAAAGCAGCTTCAAGCCTCTAGCGGCAAGCTGCAAGCGACCGCGGTGTGGAGCTTGCCGCTGGTTACCCGCCCGCAGGCCGCCAGTAAATGCGGATATTGCCATCCATGCCCTGCCGGTAAATCGTATACGGCAGGACAACAGTATCCAGCACACCGGTTAACACCAGGTCCACCAAAATGACCGGGACGTAGATGCCGGTTGGATCGGGCGGCGCATTCAAGATGCAAAAATCGTAGGCCAGGCCGCTGTAGACCCGAGGAATGGACTGACAATAGGTTTTTTGCCGTCGAAGGCCATGGGCCGCGTCGGCCTCGTCCTGAAAGACCGTCGAGACGGTCCCGCACCCTGTCAAAGCCAGTGAGATGACACCTGATGCAACTACCGTCTTGATCGTCAAAGCCTGCCCTCCGAAAGCGTCAGGCAAACTAGCATCGCGGTCATTCAGGCCACAGTTCATGGCTTCTCAAAATCATGTAGGACCGTTCGCAGGAACTTGTCCGCCTATCTTTTGAAGGGACTCAGGCCGCGCCAGAGATGTCCTTGGGCAATCGCTGATCGATGACCTGATAAAGCGCACTTGTCTCAGGCCAGTTGCGCATGAACCGCGCCCGATCCCGAGCATACGCCGGCGCGAAACTGGCGAGCGAGCCATGCTGGCACATCGAATCCAGATCGATCAGCGCCCAACGATCCTGTTGCCAGAACAGATTGTGGCCCTTGAAGTCGCCGTGGCTGATGCGCTCACGAATCAATTCGCCGAACAGGTGATCCAGCGCCAGTAGCTCGGCCTCAGGAGCATCGCCGCTTTCAATGTACGGCGCAAAACGCTCGATGATGTCCGGCCCCGGCAGATGCTCGGTGATCAGATAGGCACGACCGCGCAACCAGAGAAAACGCTTTTCCAGCACCGCCAGCGGCTTGGGCGTGGCGATGCCGAGGAAGGCCAGGCGATTGCCCTCGCGCCAGGAGTGCCAGGCACGGCTCGGGCGCCAGAAGCGCTTGAGCCAATGGGCGAAACCCTTGATGTTGTAGCGCTTGATCACCAGCGTACGACCGTCCACCTCGACCTTGCCGACGCTCGCCGCGCCACCGGTCTTGTACAGATGCCCCTGATCCAGCAAGGCATCAGCCTGGGCCAATACCGGCAGCATTGCCGCCTCTTCCTCTCGACGGATCGCCTGCAAGCCGAACGCACCGCGCCGGACGCTGAACAGCGTGCATTCGCGACCGGTCTTGATCAGGAAGTCCTTCAGGCGCCAGCTACGAACCTTGTCGACCTGCTTCTGCAGCGCCTCCATGGGCAGGGCATGCTCGCCGTTGCTCAGCAGGTAGTACACCAGCAATTCTTCGGTGAACGGCTCCAGCGACTTGGGCAACTGGGCGAAAAACACCCCGAGGTTTTCCAGGACCTTCTGGCGCGAGAGTGGCTGGCCCGCCGTTTCACTGCAGATCCCGGCGCCATCGATCAAATACAGTCGATTGCCCTGGCGCAACAGGTTGTCCAGGTGCAGGTCTTCTTGCCACAAACCTTTTCGATGCATCTGGCCGATCGCACCCAAGGCTTGCGCCAGCACGGCTGACTGCTCGTCGGCCAGCACCGGCAGGCCTTCCACCTGCTGCCAGGCATCTCCCAGGCTCTGGGCACCCTCGAGGAACTCAAACAGCAGCCAGCCACCCTCGCCATCCTTCAGGCCATCAGCCAACAGGAGTGGCGTGGTCAGGCCTTGGGCGCAGAGCAGTCGCACGCCGTCCAACTCGCGCTGGAAATGCCGCGCCGCCTTGTTGCCAACCAGCAACTTGGCCAGCACCGGCCGGCCGCGCCAGACACCGGCACCGACATAACGCTGCCCAGGCAATACCCGCAACAGGGTCAGCAACTGCAACTGCGCCGGCCCGGCAGCATCGGCCAATGAAAGACTGATGGGCAGGCTCGGCTGACGGCCAGCGTTCTTCAGCTCGGACAAACGCATCAGCGCTTCTCCTTATGGCTACGTCGCGCGGTCAGACGCGCCAGCCAGCTATCGATCAGCGTGCTGTCCCGAGATTGATCCAGATAGGCGGCCAGCAAAATGCGCAGCTGTGCCTCGCTCCATTCCGGCGCCCGACGCAACAGCGGCTCCAGGTCCTTGACCCGATCCCGCTGGCCGAACAACAGTGGCCGAGTCTTTTCCAGATCGATCAGTTGCGCCTGGTAGCCGTCACCGGTGGCACACAGGAAAATATGCTTGGGGTAAAAACAGCCATGCACCTGACGCTTGCCGTGCAGGTGCCGCGCCAGTTTTCCGCAGGCTTGAAGTATCGCCACATGTTGTGCCTCGCCGAGGTCCGACCAGCGCTTCAGCAGCGCATCCAGGTCATCCCAGCCGTCCAGGGCGCGCGTGAGGAGAATCGCACGGACTTCGCCGTCGACCTTGCGCTCACCGAAAAACGCCGCTTTCAGCGCTGGAATGCCGAGCTTTTCGTAACGGCTGATGTTACGAAACTCCCGGGCAAAACTCGGCTCGCCAAAGGGCGCGTGCAAGGTGTGCATCTGGTAATTGCTCTGACGCTTGAGGTAGAAACCCTGACCCTCCAGATCCAGTCGAAACACGCTGCTCCAGCCTCCACGCGAAGTGTTGGGTTCGTCCACGGCATCGAGCTGCCGGGCCCAGAGCGCATCGAAAGTACCGAGGCCGTGGCGCTCAAGCAGCGCACGGTCTTCAGCGGCCAGAAAATCAGTCATTCGCGTCCCTCGAAAAATCTCACCACGTGCCGGATGCGCTTTTTATCGGCGGCATTGAGTCGGCTGCACTGGCGGTATTGCAGGTAAAAGCGCAGGCGCTGGGTAGCCGACAGTTGATACTTGGCGACCTTGTCCAGGCAGGCCAAGTCCTTGGTGATTCGGTATTTGAGCCAGAAACCGCTCCAGAAATCACCGTTGGGGCAGTCGATCAGGAACAGGCGGGCCTGATCGTCGACCAGCAGGTTGCGCCACTTCAAATCGTTATGGGTAAAGTGATGTTCGTGCATTGTGCGGGTGTAACTGGCCAATTGTCGGCTGATGTTGTCGACCCAGGCGCGGTCCGCCAGTTTCGCATCGTGCCGCTCGGCCAGTGCCGACAGGTCTTCGGTATGTGGCAGTTCGCGAGTGATCATCGCCCCACGATCGTACGCCGCACCGCGCCGCTCCAGGCCCCAGGCCACTACCTCGGCGGTGGGGATGCCCCACTTGGCGAAACGCTTGAGGTTCTGCCACTCCATTTTCACCCGTGGCTTACCCAGGTAGCGCCGCAAGCCCTTGCCCGCCCCCACGTAGCGCTTGACGTAATAGTTGACGCCATTGCGCTGGACGCGAATGACCTCCGACAACGGATCGCGGGTCAGGCGCTCACCTTGCAGCGCAAACACGGCATCAAGGCTGCCGAAGTCTTCTGCCAGATCGTTGTAAGCAGGCTCAAGCCTCCAGCCTGCCATCAGAGCGCGTCCCCGTATCGCTGTTTACGCTCGTAAAGCTTGTTGGCCTTGCCTTCGAGCCAGCTCAGCAGACCGGCTTCTTCGCTCAAGACCTGGCGCAGCGGCTGCTGGAAATAGCCCTTGAGGAAACGCAGCTTGTCGCGTCGGGTCAGGCCGATATCCAGCGCGGAAAAATACAGCGCCGCCAGATCCTTGTTACGCCAGCGCGCGGTGATCGTCGGACGGGTCTGGGCGCGGTGCAGGTCGATCACCGAGAGTTTGAAATCGTCCGCGGTCACCGGCTTGTCGGTGTGCAGCAGGAAGTGGCAGATGTAACAGTCACGGTGGTTTACCCCGGCACGGTGCATCATGCCGGTCATGCGCGCCACTTCGGCAATCAGCGCACGCTTGAGTTTTGGCTCGGGCGGCTGCTTGATCCAGTTGATGCTGTAATCTTCGAGACTGACAGTCGGGGCCAGCTCTTCGGTGACGATGAACGAATGCTGGTCCGCCGGATTGCTGCCCTTCTCGCCATAAGCGACGGCGGTCATGGTCGGCACGCCGACTTCCTGCAGGCGTTGGATGGCCTTCCACTCCTGGCCAGCCCCCAGGACCGGCAACTTGGCAGTGAGCAGGTTCTTGAATATTTCGCCCCAGCCGATGCCACGGTGGATTTTCACGAAAAACCCGTTGCCGTTCACTTCGGTACGCAGCGTGCGGCGAGCCTCAAGCTCCCGGTATACCTCGCCCTGCAAGCCCTCGACTTCGGCGAACGGATCGCGTCCGGCCCAGAGGCTCTTGAACGGTTCAGCCAGCATCAACTTCATTTAAGCGTGCTCCGCCAGAATCACATCGGCCGCGTGCTGCGGCATGCTGTAGAGGTCGGCCGTCTCGGCGAAGGCCAAACCGTTGCGGCTCCAGGCCGCCCTTGCTTGAGCGTCGTTCAGCATACCGGTCAGGTACTGGGTCAACTGGACTTGATCGAATGGCTCGTCCAGCACCAGGCCGGCGTCGGCCTCGGCGATGTAATGGGCGTACCCGCATACCGCACTGACCAGCACCGGCAACCCAGCCACCAATGCTTCAAGCAGCACGGTGCCGGTGTTTTCGTTGTAGGCCGGGTGGATCAACAGATCGGCGCCCAACAGGAAACGCGGAATATCGCTGCGACCCTTGAGGAACGTCACGTTGTCGCCGAGCCCCAGCGTGGCGCTCTGCATCTGGAATAACTTGGGGTCGTCCTGGCCAATTACAAACAGCCGGGTGCGCTTCTTCAGATCAGCGGGCAACCCGGCCAGGGCCTTGAGACTGCGATCCACGCCCTTGGTCTTGAACCCGGAGCCGATCTGCACCAGCAGCAAGTCATCGTCCTTCAGATTGAATTCAGCGCGGAACCCGGCACGAATTTCGTCCGCATCCGCCGGCCGGCGACGATCCTGGGCAATGCCTGGCGGCAGCAGGTGGAAGCGCTCCAGTGGCGTGCCGTAATGCTTGATGAACAGCGGTTGCTGGACCTCGGAAATCATCAACACTTCAGTCTTGGCGTCCTTGGCGAACACCGCACGCTCGTACTCGGCGAAATGGCGGTAGCGACCCCAGCGTCGGTACAGCGAATTGCGCAGGTTCTGCGCCTTGTCTTCGAAACAGCCATCAGCGGCGTAGTAGACGTCCAAACCCGGCATCTTGTTGAAGCCGATCAAGCGATCCACCGGACGCTTGGCCAGGTCCGCTTCCATCCACTCACTGAGTTTTTCGTTGCGCCGATGGTTGAAGAATGCCTTGACCGGCGCCACCAGCACCTCGAAACCCGGTGGCACCTCGCCTTCCCAGATCAGCGTGTAGACGCGAATCTGGTGTCCGCGCTTCTGGCACTCCAGGGCGATGCGCATGAAATCTCGCTGCAGGCCACCAAAGGGAAAGTACTTGTACAGGACAAATGCCAATTGCATCAGCGCAGCTCCTCAGCCAGTAACAACGTGCTCAGTCGGCTCGCGACACGCTCGGGATTCAGGCGCGTGAAGCACAATGGCCACTCGCGTTTCAGGTCAAACCGATTGGCATCTTCGGCCGTCGGTTGATAAGTGCATTTCTTTTGCAAACACGGGGCGCAGGGGAAATCGCTGGCCATGTGAATCTGCGACTTGCCGTAGGCCCCGGTCAGGCCCGGATTGGTCGGGCCGAAAAGCGACAGCGTTGGCACATCAAGGGCCGCAGCCAGATGACCGAGGCCGGTGTCCACCGCCACGCAGGCTTGCGCGCCAGCCAGCACCTTGCCGACCCCGGCCAGATTCAGCCTGGGCAAAACCTCGACGTGCTTGAAGCCGGCAGCGATACGCTCGGCACGGGCCTTTTCCGCGCCGTTGCCCCAGGGAAGTTTCACGCCCACGCCGAGGTAACCGACCCGTTCGGTCAGCTCGCGCCAGTAGGCCTCAGGCCAGTGCTTGGTGTCCCAGGTGGTGCCATGCAGGAACACCACATAGGGGTTCTTGCGCGGCAATTCCACCAGGCGCTCGACGCTCAGGCCGTAGTCGCCCAGCCCCTTGGGCAAGTCATAACCCAGGGCGATGGCGAACAACTGACGCACCCGCTCTACCGCATGCTGACCGCGGGCAACCGCCAGGCGCCGGTTATAGAAACGCGCGGCGACGGGTTCGCGCGCCGAACCTTTATCGAGGCCGGCCACCGGGGCTTTCACATACCGGGTCAGCAGAGCGCTTTTGAGCAGGCCCTGGGCATCGATGACCAGATCGTATTTCGTGGCGCGAAGGCTCTGCTTGAAGCGCTTCCACTCGCCACTCTTGATGGTCTGCCAGAGGTTTTTGCGCCAGCGACGGATCGCCACCGGAATCACCTTGCCCACCGCCGGGTGCCAGGTCGGAATTTCAGCGAAGCCTTCTTCCACCACCCAGTCGAAGGTGATGCCGGGGATGGCCCGCGAGGCGTCGGTCAGCGCCGGCAGCGCATGAATCACGTCGCCCAGCGATGAAGTCTTGATCAGCAATACCCGCAAACTATTTGACCTCGACCACAGTGCCCTGCAAACGCTGCAAGGCTTCGTTCACCGCCTGCGGCATCAGTTGCCGAAGGCAGTTGTAATGCCCGAAACGGCAGGTGCGGTCGAAGCATGGGCTGCATTCGATGCCCAGGCGCACGATCTCGACGTGTTCGGCCAAGGGTGGCGTGAACCCCGGTGACGTCGAGCCATAGACTGCCACCAGCGGGCGGTTCAGCGCGGCGGCGACGTGCATCAGGCCAGAGTCGTTGGACACCACCGAATCGGCGCAGGACAGTAAATCGATGGCCTCGGCCAACGAGGTGCCGCCACTGAGGTTCACCGACTCTTCACGCAAGCCGGGAATCAACCGCGAACGGATGTCTTCACCCACGGCGTGATCGTTTTTCGAACCGAACAGCCAGACTTGCCAGCCCTCGCGAATCTTCGCTTCGGCCACCTTGGCGTAATGCTCGGACGGCCAACGCTTGGACTCGCCGAACTCGGCACCGGGGCACAGCGCCAACACCGGGCGGTCGAGGGCCAGGCCAAACTTGGCCAATGCCGCCTCGCGAGTCACCGGGTCGATCCGCAGGCTTGGGCGCGGGTAAGGCTTGGGCAGTTCAAGGCCTGGCTCGTAGGCCAGGGCCATGAAGCGTTCGATCATCAACGGGTAACGTTCTTTATCCAGCGTGCGTACGTCGTTGAGCAGGCCGTAGCGGAACTCACCACGCCAGCCGGTGCGCTTGGGGATGCCGGCAAAGAACGGGACCAGTGCCGACTTCAGGGAATTGGGCAACAGGATCGCCTGGTCGTACTGGCCGGCCAGGGATTTGCCGATGCGCCGACGCGTCGCCAGTTCCAGTGCGCCGTGGCCGAGCGGGAAGCTCAAGGCCTGGCGAACTTCGGGCATGCGCTCAAGAATCGGCCGGCTCCACTCGGGGGCCAGCACGTCGATTTCGCATTGCGGGTGGCGTTGCTTGAGACACTGAAACAGTGTCTGCGCCATCACCATGTCACCGACCCAACTGGGCCCAACGATCAGAATTTTCATGTGGTTTCCATAAACGAACCGGGGAGGCCTACGCCTCCCCGCCTCGAGAATTCTACAAAACACTGCAAATCTACTGTGGGAGCGAGCCTGCTCGCGAAGACGGAGTGACAGTCAGCATACATGTTGCTTATGACGACCTCTTCGCGAGCAGGCTCGCTCCCACATTTGAATCTTGTCGCTTCTGCTATCGCGATATCAGCTTAGCCCCAGTTCATGCCAGATCCGCATGACCTGTCGCCGTTCGTCCGCGAACTGGTCGCCCGGTATCACCCCGGCATTCTTCTGCAAGGCCTGCCGGTGGGCGGCGGAGCGGTAAGCTTTATAAGCTTCACGCAACAGAGTGGCGTCCTCGACAGGCATCAGCCCGGCCTTCTCCAATTCTTCCAGAATACGGATGTTGTCTGTCCAGCGCAGCAATGGCGGGTACGTTTCGGACCACGCCAGGGCCGCGTATTGCACCATAAATTCAATATCGACGATACCTCCGGCGTCCTGCTTGAGGTCGAAGGGCACTGTGGCTTCGAAGGCATTTGCCCCGGTGCCGGCCGCGGTACTCTTGCTGCCCAGGTTATCGCGCATCTTGGCGCGCATCTCGCTGACCTCCTGGCGCAGGGTCGGCAAGTCGCGTGCCTTGCCCAGGATCGCTGCGCGAACCTGCTCGAATGCCCGGCCGACGTCGTCGCTACCCACCAATACCCGCGCCCTGACCAACGCCTGATGCTCCCAGGTCCAGGCTTCATTTTCCTGGTAGCGCGCAAATGCCCCCAGCGAACTCACCAGCAGCCCGGATGCACCGGACGGACGCAGGCGCATGTCGACTTCATAGAGCTGACCGGAGTTGGTCTGCGCTGTCAGCAAGTGAATGATCCGCTGTCCCAGCCGGGTGAAAAACTGCGCGCCATCGATCGACTTCGGCCCGTCGGTCTCTGCCTGTGGATCGCCATCATGGATGAACACCAGGTCCAGATCCGAACCATGCCCCAATTCCAGGCCGCCGACTTTCCCATAACCGACAATGATGAAGCCGGGATCGCACAAGGTGCCATCGGTGCGCAGCGGCGTGCCGTACTTGGCGACCGTTTGCCGCCAGGCCAGGGCCAGTACTTGTTCCAGAATCGCTTCGGCGAGCCAGGTCAGGTAATCGCTGACTTTCATCAAGGGCAGGCTGCCGGCGATTTCCGAAGCGGCGACCCGCAAGCGGTGCGCCAGCTTGAAATGGCGCAAGGCTTCCATCTGCTGCTCGAGGTCGTCCTCGGGAATCCGGGTCAGGCGTTCGCGCAACTCAGCGGCCAACTCCGGCGCCAACGGCGGCTTGAACAGCCGGCCTTCGTTGAGCAACTCATCGAGCAACAGCGGAAAGCGGGTGATCTGTTCGGCGATCCACGGGCTCGCTGCACACAAGGTCAGCAAGCGGCGCAGGGCACCGGGATTTTCGGTCAGCAAGACGAGATAAGCAGAACGGCGGGCCACGGCTTCCACCAGTGGCAACACCCGTTCCAGCACCAGATCCGGATTGGCGTGCTCGACAGCCTGGGCCAGCAAGCGCGGAATAAAGGCGTCGAGACGTTCACGCCCCAGCCGCTGCATGGCGCGCAATTGCGGGCTGCCGCGTAAACTGGCCAAAGCTTTAAGTGCCTTGGGGGCATCGGCGAAACCGCCCTCCTGCAACTGTCGGCAGGCGGCTTCTTCATCCTGAGCCTCCTCCCACAGCGGCAGCCACTCACCCCCGACCACCACTTCGTTTTCGGCGCCCTGCTCCTCGTCAGGGTCGGCGATCACCTGAGCAAAGTGCCAGGCCACGCGGCCGCGCCAGTACATCAGGCGCTCATGAAACGCCGGCCAATCGGCAAAGCCCAGCATGAAGGCAATGCGCGCCTGATCCTGGGCGCCGTCCGGCAGCATCTGGGTCTGGCGATCCGCAATCGCCTGGATCGCATGCTCGGTGTAACGCAGGAACTCGTAACCTTCACGCAGCTCACTGATCACCGCCGGCGGGAGGTAGCCCTGACCTTCCAGCGTACTCAGTACTTTTAATAGAGGACGTTGTTGCAGGCTCAGGTCGCGACCGCCGTGAATCAACTGGAAGGCCTGGGCAATGAACTCCACCTCACGGATGCCGCCGGAGCCGAGCTTGATGTTGTCGGCCATGCCCTTGCGCCGCACTTCCTGCTGGATCAACTGCTTCATCGTGCGCAACGCTTCGATCGCCGAGAAGTCCAGGTAGCGCCGATATACGAACGGTCGCAGCATCTCTTGCAATTGCGCACCGGCCACTTGATCCCCGGCCACTACCCGCGACTTGATCATCGCGTAGCGTTCCCAGTCGCGGCCCTGGTCCTGGTAGTACTGCTCCAGCGCGTTGAAGCTCAACACCAGGGCACCCGACGAACCGTAGGGCCGCAAGCGCATGTCGACACGGAACACAAAACCGTCGACGGTCATCGGGTCCAGCGCCTTGATCAAGCGCTGGCCAAGACGGATGAAGAATTCCTGGTTGTCCAGCGGGCGCTTGACCCCGACCGTTTCGCCGCCTTCGGGATAGGCAAAGATCAGGTCGATGTCCGAGGACAGATTGAGTTCGACCGCACCCAGCTTGCCCATGCCGAGGACGACCATCTGCTGCGGCTCGCCGCTGCGCCGGCCGGTGGGCACGCCGAACTGCTGGCAATGCCGTGCGTACAACCATTGATAGGCCTGGTCGATGCTGGCATCGGCCATGTCCGAAAGGTCGCGGCACGTCTGGACCAGATCGGCCTGGCGGGTCAGGTCGCGCCAGACGATCCGCACCTGGTGGCGCGCCCGTTGGCGGCGCAATGCCCGGCTGAGCTGTTCATCGGTCTCGGCGGCATTTACGGCTGCAGCGATCTGCGCGCATAACTCGCCGGGGGCATAGCCACGGTCCAGTTCGCCGGAGCGCACCAGCTCCAGCAGCATCAGCGGATCGCGCACCGATTGCTCGGTGACAAAGTCGCTGGCGGCAGTTACTCGGGAAAATTGCGCCCAGCGCTCGGGCGTCCATGCGGACAGGCCATGGTCGTCATCCAGTGCCTCGACAGCAGCATGGAACGACTGCTCGGCGCGGGTGACAAACGGCAAGAGAATGGCGGGCAGGTCGACAAGCGGGGGCAGGCTCATGGTCTATCCTTGATCGGCGTGTAACAGGCTGCATGTAGTGAATCTCGTACCCCCACTACCTGAAGGAGTGTCGAACAAAAGTTAGAAATAGCTGAAAATTCTTTATTATTGGCAGCCAACATCAAGGTTTCACCTTTTTCGGTTGGCAAAAGACCAACCTTAACGATTATTCTCACAACGCAGCCGGGGGCCACAAGCCGCTCATCTGTAGTTTTACTACTCGTATATACATTAGCAAGGCTGAAATGCCGGATGATTTGTAGTAAAACTACACACCGCCGGAACAACCTATCGGCAATCCAAGAATTCATAACGTCTGCCCACAAGGCCAGTCGCTAACTCAGGCAACCGATTCTGGTAGCCTTTCCGCCCTGGAGCAAGCCATGCAAGACCTCGATCCCGTCGAAACCCAGGAATGGCTGGACGCCCTGGAATCGGTTCTCGACAAAGAAGGCGAAGACCGTGCTCACTATTTGATGACCCGTATGGGTGAACTCGCAACCCGCAGCGGTTCGCAGTTGCCTTACGCCATCACCACGCCTTACCGCAACACCATCCCGGTAACCCACGAAGCACGCATGCCTGGCGACCTGTTCATGGAACGCCGCATTCGCTCGCTGGTACGCTGGAACGCGATGGCCATGGTAATGCGTACGAACCTGAAAGATTCTGACCTCGGCGGTCACATCTCCAGCTTCGCTTCCAGCGCGACCCTGTATGACATCGGCTTCAACTACTTCTTCCAGGCCCCGACCGACGAACACGGCGGCGACCTGATCTACTTCCAGGGCCACACTTCGCCAGGCGTCTACGCCCGCGCGTTCATGGAAGGCCGCATCACTGAAGACCAGATGAACAACTTCCGCCAGGAAGTCGACGGCCAGGGCCTGTCGTCCTATCCACACCCTTGGCTGATGCCTGACTTCTGGCAGTTCCCGACCGTATCCATGGGTTTGGGCCCGATCCAGGCGATCTACCAGGCGCGTTTCATGAAGTACCTGGAAGCCCGTGGCTTCATTCCTGCCGGCAAGCAAAAAGTCTGGTGCTTCCTGGGCGACGGCGAGTGCGACGAGCCGGAATCCCTGGGCGCGATCTCCCTGGCTGGCCGCGAGAAGCTGGACAACCTGATCTTCGTCATCAACTGCAACCTGCAGCGCCTCGACGGCCCGGTTCGCGGCAACGGCAAGATCATCCAGGAACTCGAAGGCGTGTTCCGCGGTGCCCAGTGGAACGTGACCAAAGTCATCTGGGGCCGTTTCTGGGACCCACTGCTGGCCAAGGACGTCGACGGCATCCTGCAACGTCGCATGGATGAAGTCATCGACGGCGAGTACCAGAACTACAAGGCCAAAGACGGCGCGTTCGTGCGTGAACACTTCTTCAACTCGCCAGAACTCAAGGCGATGGTCGAAGACCTGTCCGACGACGAGATCTGGAAACTCAACCGTGGCGGCCACGACCCGTACAAGGTCTACGCGGCGTACCACGAAGCGGTCAACCACAAAGAGCAACCGACCGTCATCCTGGCCAAGACCATCAAGGGTTATGGCACCGGTGCCGGCGAAGCGAAAAACACCGCGCACAACACCAAGAAAGTCGATGTCGACAGCCTGAAGTTGTTCCGCGATCGCTTCGACATCCCGGTCAAGGACGAAGAACTGGAGAACCTGCCGTTCTTCAAGCCTGAGCCAAACAGCGCCGAAGCCCGCTACCTGAGCGAGCGTCGTACCGCACTGGGCGGTTTCGTTCCACAGCGCCGCGCGCAAAGCTTCAGCGTGCCGACCCCGCCGCTTGATACCCTCAAGGCTATCCTGGACGGCTCGGGCGACCGTGAAATCTCCACCACCATGGCCTTCGTGCGCATCCTCGCGCAACTGGTCAAGGACAAGGAAATCGGACCGCGCATCGTGCCGATCATTCCGGACGAAGCCCGTACCTTCGGTATGGAAGGCATGTTCCGCCAGCTGGGCATCTACTCGTCCGTCGGCCAGCTCTACGAGCCAGTCGATAAAGACCAGGTGATGTTCTACAAGGAAGACAAGAAGGGCCAGATCCTCGAAGAAGGCATCAACGAAGCGGGCGCCATGAGCTCCTTCATCGCTGCCGGTACTTCGTACTCCAGCCACAACCAGCCGATGCTGCCGTTCTACATCTTCTACTCGATGTTCGGCTTCCAGCGTATTGGGGACCTCGCGTGGGCCGCTGGCGACAGCCGTACCCGTGGCTTCCTGATCGGCGGTACCGCCGGCCGTACCACCTTGAACGGTGAAGGCCTGCAACACGAAGACGGTCACAGCCACCTGCTGGCTGCCACCATCCCGAACTGCCGCACCTACGATCCAACCTACGGCTATGAGCTGGCGGTGATCATCCAGGACGGCATGAAGAAGATGACCGAAGAGCAACAGGACGTCTTCTACTACATCACCGTGATGAACGAGTCGTACCAGCAGCCAGCCATGCCGGCCGGTGCCGAAGAAGGCATCAAGCGGGGCATGTACCTGCTCGAGGAAGACAACCGCGAAGCGGCACACCACGTTCAGCTGATGGGCTCCGGCACCATCCTGCGTGAAGTGCGCGAAGCGGCGAAGATCCTGCGTGAAGAGTTCAACGTCGGTGCCGACGTGTGGAGCGTTACCAGCTTCAACGAACTGCGTCGCGACGGCCTGGCCGTTGAGCGCACCAACCGTCTGCACCCTGGCCAGAAGCCTAAGCTGAGCTATGTGGAAGAGTGCCTGAATGGCCGTAAAGGTCCGGTCATCGCCTCTACCGACTACATGAAACTGTTCGCCGAGCAGATCCGTCAGTGGGTACCGTCCAAGGAATTCAAAGTCCTGGGCACCGACGGTTTTGGCCGCAGCGACAGCCGCAAGAAACTGCGTCATTTCTTCGAAGTCGACCGTCATTTCGTGGTGTTGGCAGCCCTGGAAGCACTGGCTGACCGTGGTGACATCGAACCTAAGGTGGTGGCTGAAGCCATTGCCAAGTTCGGTATCAACCCGGAAAAACTCAACCCACTGGACTGCTGAGGAGAGATTCTGTGAGCGAACTCATTCGCGTACCTGACATCGGCAGCGGTGAAGGTGAAGTAATTGAACTGTTTGTGAAGGTCGGCGACCGCATCGAAGCCGACCAGAGCATCCTGACACTTGAGTCGGACAAGGCGAGCATGGAAGTGCCTGCGCCGAAGGCCGGTATCATCAAGAGCCTGAAAGTGAAGCTGGGCGATCGTCTGAAAGAAGGCGACGAACTGCTGGAACTGGAAGTCGAAGGCGCCGCTGCTGCGGCTCCAGCGGCTGCCGCTGCGCCTGCTGCAAAAGCTGCGGCCGCACCTGCTCCTGCCGCAGCTCCAGCGCCGGCCGCGCCCGCTGCTGCACCGGCTGCCGCTTCGGTACAGCAAGTGCACGTGCCGGACATCGGTTCGTCGGGCAAGGCCCAGATCATCGAGATCCAGGTCAAGGTCGGCGACACCGTCGAGGCTGATCAGTCGCTGATCACCTTGGAATCCGACAAGGCGAGCATGGAAATCCCGTCGCCTGCCGCTGGCGTGGTCAAGGCCATCAGCGTCAAGCTCAATGACGAAGTTGGCACTGGCGACCTGATCCTGGACCTGGAAGTGGCCGGTGCTGCTGCACCTGCCGCCGCTCCTGCCCAGGCTGCAGCGCCTGCACCTGCCGCTGCGCCTGCTCCGGCAGCTGCCCCTGCTGCTCCCGTTGCAGACAGCGTTCAGGACATCCACGTTCCGGACATCGGTTCGGCGGGCAAGGCCAAGATCATCGAAGTGCTGGTCAAGGCCGGTGACTCGGTTGAAGCCGATCAGTCGCTGATCACCCTGGAATCCGACAAGGCGAGCATGGAAATTCCATCGCCTGCCGCTGGTGTGGTGGAAAGCGTTTCCATCAAGCTGGACGACGAAGTCGGTACCGGCGACCTGATCCTCAAGCTGAAAGTCAAAGGTGCAGCGCCTGCCGCTGCCCCGGCACCTGCTGGCGCTGCTGCGAGCGCTCCTGCGCCAGCCGCTGCTCCTGCTCCTGCTCCTGCTGCCGCCGCTCCGGTTGCTGCTCCAGCCAAGCCTGGCGCCAAGGTTCACGCAGGCCCGGCCGTACGCCAACTGGCCCGTGAATTCGGTGTCGAGCTGAGCGCTGTCGGCGCCAGCGGTCCGCACGGTCGCATCCTGAAAGAAGACGTGCAGGTTTACGTCAAGGCCATGATGCAGAAGGCCAAGGAAGCACCGGCCGCCGCTGCTGGCGCAACCGGCGGCGCGGGTATCCCGCCGATTCCGGTCGTGGACTTCAGCCGCTTCGGTGAAATCGAAGAAGTGCCGATGACCCGCCTGATGCAGATCGGTGCGTCGAGCCTGCACCGCAGCTGGCTGAACATCCCGCATGTGACTCAGTTCGATTCGGCTGATATCACCGAGCTGGAAGCGTTCCGTATCGCTCAGAAAGCCGCTGCAGAGAAGGCCGGCGTGAAGCTGACCATCCTGCCGCTGCTGCTCAAGTCCTGCGCGCACCTGCTCAAGGAGCTGCCGGACTTCAACAGTTCGCTGGCACCAAGCGGCAAAGCGATCATCCGCAAGAAATACGTGAACATCGGCTTCGCCGTCGACACCCCTGAAGGCCTGCTCGTACCGGTCATCAAGAACGTTGACCAGAAGAGTCTGTTGCAACTGGCAGCCGAAGCCGCTGCGCTGGCCGCCAAGGCCCGCGACAAGAAGCTCACCGCTGACGACATGCAAGGCGCCTGCTTCACCATTTCCAGCCTCGGCCACATTGGCGGCACCGGCTTCACGCCGATCGTCAACGCGCCGGAAGTGGCGATCCTCGGTGTTTCCAAGGCAACCATCCAGCCAGTCTGGGACGGCAAGGCCTTCCAGCCGAAACTGATGCTGCCGCTGTCGTTGTCCTACGATCACCGTGTGATCAACGGCGCCGCTGCTGCTCGCTTCACCAAGCGACTGAGCGACCTGCTGGCGGACATCCGCACCATCCTGCTGTAACACCGGCGGGCCCTCCTCCAGGGGAGGGCCTGTCGCGTTTCACGTTTTCCGAGCGCCACGCTCGTACCTCAACCCCGCCAATTTGGCGGGGCTTTTTTTGCCCACTGTAATTACCTCGACAGATCCCTTCCTACATTTGTGGCTGATATCCCCCACAAATCGAATCCATTTGCGCCCGGTTTTTTTCAAGGCCAAATAACTAGCCTTGCCTGCAAGGCCATTTAAAGCCGATTGATTAAAAATCGAATGGATTCGAATATGTTCAAACCAACTGTCGGGCCGATCATTGGCCACACCACCACGAACCATGCACGTATATTCTTGCGTGGAGAATCAAGTAAAGACGCCCATGCATTCGCCGGCATTCGCTATCGGCGACTCGATGACGAGCATTGGTCAAACGAAATTTTCGCTGAACTCGAGAAAGCCCGGGACATGTCCGCCGTCCTGGCTCTCAGCGACCTGGCTGCCGACACCGTGTATGAATATCAGGCTGGATGGTTCAGCGCGATGCAGCCTGTGTGCGCTGCCGAGGCAATGCAGGAACTGAGCTTGCAATGGCCAGGGCAGATTCATCGCCTGCGTACCCGCTCGAACCAGACCGGAAAATCCAGGGCCTATGTCGTGGGCTCTTGTCGCTATCTACGCCTCACCGCAGGCATTGCCGCCGAACCGCACCTGGGTGACAGGATGTTCGCGACAATATCAAGACTGGCCGGGCAGGCCGAACCGCCTATCAGCGCCATGCTGATGACCGGCGACCAGATCTATGTCGATGACTTGAACCTCATTGCTCCGGACCGCGAGCTCAAGGATATTCTTCTCAAGTATCGCGTGGCCTTTTCCCAGCCAAACATTGCAAAGTTAATGTCGACCCTGCCGACTTACATGATCCTGGATGATCATGAGATCGAAGACAATTGGCCGGCCAACAGAAACAAGTCCGATGACTTTCTGTATGCCAATGCGATAAACGCCTATGAGATCTACCAGGCCAGCCATGGCCCGGCACACGAACTCTGCGCCGATGGCCAAGTCGACAAGACGCTGGACAAATACTGGTACCTGTTTGCCGATGGCGATATCGAGTGGTTTGTCACCGACAGCCGAACCCGGCGCAATCTTGCAGCCAGCGACCGACGCATCCTCGATATCGAGCAGGAGCAGGCCTTGTGCACCTGGCTGGTCAACAGCTCGGCCCGGGTCAAATTCGTGGTCACCAGCGTCATGTTCTACCCCGACAGCAAACGCCAGGGTGATGACGCCTGGAAAGGCTTTCCCGAACAGCGGCTGCGGCTGCTGGAAACGATTCGCACACACGCGATCAAGAATGTCTTCATCGTATCAGGCGACGTCCATGGCTCACTGATCAGCCGCCTGACCCACAGCGAGGACCCGGGCTTTGAAGTTCACACCATCGTCTCCTCGCCCCTGTGCAACAGCAAACTGCTGCCCTATGCGAAGGCGTCTACCTTCCTGCTTGACCAGCCGCTCGCGCGAACCGCTCAAGGTAATTATCAGCACGAATTGAAGGGCAAGGTCATCAGCCAGGATAACTTCGCGCACCTGACCGTCGACGCGGAACGGGTTCAGGTGCGATATCACGACCGGGATGGCGGCCTTTTGCAATCGATCGCTATTTCGCTGCATTAAAAAGCAAAGATCGCAGCCTGCGGCAGTTCCTACAGGCTGCGATCTTTTGGGCTCAATACAATCTTTCAGTCACGCGCTGGAGAAATCTTCGCCTCTGCCGACATATTCTTATAGCACTTGGCCTTCATCTCTCTTGTCAGTCAGTGTCGCAATGATGCAACCTTGCCGCAGGCAACAGTAAAGAGGGCGAGAGCCCGGCGCGATCAGCACATTCGAAGCGAGTCCCCTCCATGAAAAGCCAACCCGATGCCGCCAGCCGTATGGTGGCCGAGGTAGTGACGCAGTTGCCTGTGCCCTCGCGGCTCGGCATGCTGCGTTTCGAACGGCTGAACGAACCAAGCTGGGCACTGCTGTTTCTCGATCCCAATTGCGAACGCCAGTTCGGCCTGCCGGCCGTGGAACTGTGCGCCCTGGTCGGTTCGCCCTACGCCAGCCTGATGGAGCCGCAAGCACGCTATCAGCTGCATGACGCGATCCAGGCGCAGTTGAGCGAGAGCACCCACTATCTGATCCGCTACACCCTGCACACCGCCTCGGGCGCGCTGAACCTGCTGGAGCTGGGCGAAGCCTACAAACAACACAATCGACACCTGCTGCGCGGCTACCTGCTGGTCATCGACGGCCTGTTCGAGGATGACCCACTACTGCCAGCGCTGGATCTGGAAACCCAGAACTCGCGCCTGCAAATCGCCCTGGAGCTCAATCAGCGCGCCCAGCAGGAACAACTGCAGCATCTGGACCGGGTGCGCGCCCAGCAGGACCTGATCCTGCTGCTGACTCGCCAACGCTACAGCAGCAACAACTCCCTGCAGGAAGCCGCCAAACTGATCACGCGCAGCGCCTGCGAGATCTACCAGATCGACTGCGCCAGCCTGTGGCACCTGGAAGGCTCGATGCTGGCGCCCATCTCGGCCTATCACCGTTCGACCCAGGAATACCTGCTGCCGGCACCGATCGACGTCAGCGTGTTCCCCGATTACCTCGACGCCCTGCATACCGGTCGCGCCATCGACGCCCACAACGCCATGCGCGACCCGCGCACCCGGGAAATCGCCGAAAGCCTGCGCTCGCGTGATGTCAACGCGATGCTCGATGCCAGCATTCGCGTCGACGGCCAGGTGGTCGGCGTGTTGTGCCTGGAACAAACAGGCGTGACCCGCGCCTGGCAGCAGGACGAAATCGCCTTCGCCGGCGAGCTGGCGGATCAGTTCGCCCAGGTCATCAGCAATCACAATCGACGCACCGCCACCAGCGCCCTGCATCTGTTCCAGCGTGCGGTCGAGCAAAGCGCCAACGCCTTTTTGCTGGTCAATTGCGATGGCATCGTCGAGTACGTCAACCCGAGTTTCACGGCAATCACCCAGTACACCACCGAAGAAGTCCACGGCCAGCGCCTGGCGCAACTGCCGGCACTGGAGAACCTCAGTGAACTGCTGTTCGACGCGCCCTCGGCACTGGCCAAGAGCAACAGTTGGCAGGGGGAGTTCAAGAGTCGGCGCAAAAACCTCGAACCCTATTGGGGTCAGTTGTCGATATCCAAGGTCTATGGCGACAACCGCGAGTTGACCCATTACATCGGTATCTATGAAGACATCACACAGACCAAGCTCGCCCAGCAACGCATCGAGCGCCTGGCCTACACCGATAACCTGACCAACCTCGGCAACCGCCCGGCTTTCATCCGCAACCTCGATGAACGCTTCGCCCGCGACAGTGACGCACCTATCAGCCTGCTACTGGTGGACATCGACAACTTCAAGCGGATCAACGACAGCCTCGGCCACCAGACCGGCGACAAGCTGCTGATCAGCCTGGCCCGGCGCCTGCGCAACAGCCTCAACCCGGGCGGCAGCCTGGCGCGGTTTGCCAGCAACGAGTTCGCGGTCTTGCTCGACAACACTGGCCTTGAACTCGGGCAGCAGGTCGCCAACCAGTTGCTCACGACCCTCGACAAACCGATGTTCGTCGACAACCAATTGATCAGCGTGACCGGCTCTGTTGGCCTGGCTTGCGCGCCCCTGCATGGGCGAGACCCGCAGACCCTGATGCGTAACGCCGGCCTGGCCCTGCACAAGGCCAAGGCCAACGGCAAACATCAGGTGCAGGTTTTCACCGAAGCCCTGAACGCCGAAGCCAGCTACAAGTTGTTCGTCGAGAACAACCTGCGCCGCGCCCTGACCCAGAACGAACTGGACGTGTTCTACCAACCCAAGCTCTGCCTGCGCAGCGGTCGCCTGCTGGGGATGGAGGCGCTGTTGCGCTGGAACCACCCGGAAAAGGGCATGATCCGCCCGGACCAGTTCATCAGTGTTGCCGAAGAAACCGGCCTGATCATTCCGATTGGAAAGTGGATCGCCCGCCAGGCCTGCCGCATGAGCAAGGCGCTGACCGCCGCCGGCCTGGGCAACCTGCAGGTGGCAATCAACCTGTCGCCCAAGCAGTTCTCCGACCCGGACCTGGTGGCGTCCATCGCCAACATCCTCAAGGAGGAAGCACTGCCCTCGCGCCTGCTGGAACTGGAACTGACCGAAGGCTTGCTGCTGGAAGCCACCGATGACACTCGCCTGCAGCTCGACCAGCTCAAGCGCCTGGGGCTGACCCTGGCGATGGACGACTTCGGCACCGGTTACTCGTCGCTCAGTTACTTGAAAAAATTCCCCATCGACATCATCAAGATCGATCGAAGCTTCATTCACGAAATCCCGGATAACCAGGACGACATGGAAATCACCTCTGCCGTGATTGCCATGGCTCACAACCTGAAACTCAAGGTCGTGGCCGAAGGCATCGAGACCGCCGAGCAGTTGGCCTTCCTGCGTCGCCACCGTTGCGACGTCGGCCAGGGCTACCTGTTCGACCAACCGATCCCGGGCCTCGACCTGATCGACAAGCTCAAACGCTATCCGCGCGGCCCGATTGCCTGACATCGCGTCAACTCTCGGGCAAACTGCATTTCTGATTATTCCAACGACTGAGAGGACTGAAGATGGTTCTGCGCTCGGAAATTCTGGTGAACAAAAACGTGCTCCCAACAAAAGAACAAGCTCTGCCTGGCCGCGAAACCCCCATGACCGTGCCGGAAAAACACTTCGTCCACGACGCCCCGCTACTGGGCCCATTCGCGATGGATGTGGATTTTGCGATCTTCGGCCTTGGCTGCTTCTGGGGCGCGGAGCGCAAGTTCTGGCAGCGGGAAGGCGTGGTCAGCACGGCCGTAGGTTACGCTGGCGGCTTCACCCCGAACCCGACTTACGAAGAAGTCTGCTCCGGCTTGACCGGCCATAGCGAAGTCGTGCTGGTGGTCTACGAGCCGGCAAAGGTCAGCTACGAAGCACTGCTGAAGATGTTCTGGGAACTGCACAACCCGACCCAAGGCATGCGCCAGGGCAACGACCTCGGCACCCAGTATCGTTCGGTGATCTACGCCACCAACCCGGCCCAACTGGAAGCCGCGAAAAAAAGCGCACAAGTGTTCCAGGTCGAACTGACCAAGGCCGGCAAGGGCATCATCACCACCGAAATCGACGAAGCGCCGACGTTCTACTTCGCCGAGGCGTACCACCAGCAGTACCTGGCCAAGAACCCGGAAGGCTATTGCGGCATTGGCGGCACCGGCGTGACCTGCCCGATCTGACCACTGCCCGAGCGCTCTCACGCTAATCGTTCCCACGCTCTGCGTGGGAATGCCTCAACGGACGCTCCGCGTTCGGCTTTTGATTTGGGACGCGGAGCGTCCCGGGCTGCATTCCCACGCAGAGCGTGGGAACGATCAACGCCTCATTCGGCGATCAACCAATCCATTCGCCACCCACCCTGGGTCTGCCCGAGCTTCTCGGACAACCACGGCAGCAACTCACGCAACTCTTCCTCCAGCCCCCACGGCGGATTGGCAATGGCCAGGCCGGAGCCGTTCAGGCTGTCAGGCGTATCCAGCGGATGCACCAGCAGCTCCACCCGCAACAACTTCGGCGCACCGGTACCGGCCAGGTCCTGATAGAACCGCCGCAGCGCGCGCTGATCCTTCACCGGATACCAGATCGCCGCCACAGTCTGGCGCATCCGCCCGACCGCCTCTTTCAAGGCCGCCGCGCAGCGCTGCATCTCGTCGAGTTTTTCGAACGGCGGATCAATCAACATCACCGCCCGCTTCTCCGGCACCGGCAACAACGCCCGCGGCACATGCCAGCCTTCGCCGAGATGCACCTTGACCCGACGATCACCGGCCATGTTGTCCTTGAGCAGCACGCCATCTTCCGGGTGCTTCTCGTTGAGCAACACCCGATCCTGAGGACGAGTCAAACGGCGCGCCAACTCCGGCGACCCCGGGTAATAGCGCAACTGGCCATCCGGGTTCATCTCGTGCAGCACCTGCATGTAATCAGCGGTCAGGATCGGCAGATCCGGCTGATCCCACAAACGCGCGATGCCTTCCAGGTACTCACCGGTCCGGCTGGCCTGATCGCCCTGGAGGTCGTACAGACCAATGCCGGCGTGCGTATCGAGATAGGCAAACGGCTGCTCCTTGCGCGACATCAGGGCGATGAGGCGGGTCAAGGTCAGGTGTTTGAACACATCGGCGTGATTGCCGGCATGGAAGGCGTGACGATAATTCATGGTTGCTCCTGCGAAGGCCGGCAAGTTTACCTTTTACTGGGCGGCAAGTCAGGGGCTCGCGGCCGAGCGGCCAACTTACATCGCGGAGCGGAATGATGAATGGGCACGCCAAACAAGTTGGATGCCCATATTTATGGAGTAGTTACCTGTATATCCCCGACATCACTATAAGGCCAAGTAGCACCATCCCTGCTACCACCCCTAGAAGAGTCCATTGCAGCACTACAAGCTTTCGCCTGAGGTCATGGGGGAAATTGTCGATATCCTCAGCAGTGACAAGGCCGCGCTTCAGAAAAAAGCGGGGAAACGTAACGACACTGGATATTGAGTAAACCATCCGAGTCTTACCCCTCAATCCTTTGTCTATGCGCACTGCAACAGTTATAAGTGGAGAACTGTTTTGGAAATGCTCAGACATGACGTCTCCCTTGGTGTAGCCCAGGTGCAATGCAACCCCAAAAACAACAAGTGCCCCACCGAAAACTACTAGCCCTGATGCCAGAAATAGTGCGTCTGCAACGCTAACGCTCATTGAGTGGCCTCGAAAATACGCTCGCCCATTACTTCACCAACAGCGCCCCCAATAGCGCTGGAAGAAAAGGAGCCTACCCCCACCACAACAATACTACAGACCAGTAATCCCACACCGCCTGATGGTATACCCAGCCCAACACAAAGTCCGCCGACTGCGGAGGTTGATAGAGCTGCACCTGCGATTGCGCCACCTACAACTCCTCCGGTAAAACTCCCTGCTTCAGTAAACTTAACCCGCTCGCAAGCCTCGGTATTTCCAGCCGTACACACATCCTGCACCTTCATGGCAGATGCTCCACCGCCGACTGCAGTCCCTACCCAACCGCCGTATTTGACGTACTTAGAAGCCTTCGCCACACCTTGAAGATGGCTCGCATGACCCGGTATTTGCCCCCCGGGACTGGCATTGGTCCAGTGGTGGACCAGGCTTTGACTGGAAATCCCCAACATTTTTTTCAAATTGATATGGTCAGGGAATCCAATGCCCTTGCGGGTCAGCGTCGTCATATGGCTGTTCAGTTGCGCGAGCAGACGCTGGCGCTCTACAAAGAACGCTGGCGAACGCAGGTGCCCATCTCTTTGCAGCGTATTCTTTTGCAACGCTTCAATATCCCTCAAGGCATTGCCTACATTGTCCAGGTTGTTCTTGAACACGCTCGCGCCAATGCCAGTAGCGTTCGAGCCATAGGTCAGGAAGGTCTGGATGACATCACGGTGTTGCACCATGAAATCCGCTTCTTCAGGGCTAAGCGTTTCAATGATCTGGTTGGTCTTGGCTGCCACATCCATGAGCAGGGCTTCTTCACGGGTGCACTGGTAGTTGTTCGGGTCGCTCAGCACGATCATCGAACCGGCTTTGACGTCGCGCAGGTTGGGATTGAGCAGCTTGAATTTGCCCATCACCGCCGGGTCACGCAGGGTGAACAAGGAGGCTTCGAGCTCTTCGCGGGTGGTGCTTTTGGGCACGATGTAGAAGCCTGGCTCTTGGGCAGCTGCACTGCCTAAGGGCACTGGCTTGGGAGTGCTCGACGCAGGCGCGAAACCGGCTGATCGTGGTGCCGGATTGCTGGCGAGAGGTGTGTTCGGTTGGGGCGCGGCCCTTGTGGTCTGGGGCGCAGCGCTGCTGCGCGACTCATAAGTGGCGGTAAACACCGACGGAATCAACCTGGCTCTGCACGGGCAGGTGCTGTAGCTGTCCAGCGAGCCCGCCACGATCCTGCCATGACTGTTGATGTAGGAGACGCCTCCCACGATTTTGAAGGTTTCGTCGTTTTTGCCGCAGGAAACACGATCGCCTTCACGGGCATGGGCGATACCAAACATCATGACGCGTGTGTCGGCCTCCAAAACCTGGCCACCGCAAGTGGTCTTGTCACCCAGGCGAATGAAATGTCCTTGTGCCATTATTGATCTCCCTCTCTAAGAGCGCCCCAGTCAAGGAAAGCGCCCCCTGTTAACGATCGATAAGCCGACTCGGGCTGAGTGGCTTAACGCAAAGTACGTGGACAGAAAGGAAACTCAAGATGGCCGAGAAAATCAGGAAATGTCTTACGACCAGTACTGAAAAGGACCACGGATATTGGGGGGAGCAATACCTGTTTTCGGCTCTGATGTGCCCAAAAAAAACGGCCCGCACTTAAGGTTGCGAGCCGTTCTTTTATCAGCGATGGGAAAAACTCACCCTATCAATTTTTACTTGTTCAAACGGAAATCCGCCTCGGCAGCAGCAAAGCGCTGCAGCATGCCAGCAGTCGGCGTGCCCAGCTTGCTGACGATGTAGATCGCCAGGCTGGCGAAGATGAAACCAGGGATGATTTCGTACAGGCCCAGCAATTCGAAGTGCTTCCAGACGATCACGGTGATCGCGCCGACCAGGATGCCGGCCAGTGCGCCGTTGCGGGTCATGTCTTTCCAGATCACGGAGATCAGTACGACCGGACCGAACGCGGCACCGAAACCTGCCCAGGCGTAGCTCACCAGGCCCAGTACACGGTTTTCCGGGTTGGCCGCCATGGCGATGGCGATCAGGGCAACCAGCAGCACCATGGCGCGGCCGACCCAGACCAGTTCAACCTGGGAAGCGGATTTGCGCAGGAAGGTCTTGTAGAAGTCTTCGGTCAGGGCGCTCGAGCACACCAGCAACTGGCAGCTCAGGGTGCTCATGACGGCAGCCAGGATGGCCGACAGCAAAACGCCGGCAACCCATGGGTTGAAGAGGATTTTGGCTAGTTCGATGAACACACGCTCGTGGTTTTCACTGACCGGCATGGCCACGGCCGGGTTGGCCGAGAAGTAGGCGATACCGAAGAAACCGACAGCCACGGTGCCGCCCAGGCACAGGATCATCCAGGCCATGGAGATGCGACGGGCTTTGGCAATCGATTTCACCGAATCGGCCGCCATGAACCGCGCCAGGATATGCGGCTGGCCGAAGTAGCCCAGGCCCCAGCCCATCAGCGAGATGATGCCGATGAAGGTGGTGTTTTTCAGCATGTCGAAATTGCTTGGATCTTGCGCTTCGATGGCCAGGAACGTGGTGTCGACGCCGCCGGTGGCCAGCAGCACGATGATCGGCGTCAGCAACAGGGCGAAGATCATCAGCGTGGCTTGCACGGTGTCAGTCCAGCTGACCGCCAGGAAACCGCCCACGAAGGTGTAGGCAATGGTCGCCGCAGCACCGGCCCACAGCGCCGTCTCGTAGGACATGCCGAAGGTGCTTTCGAACAGACGGGCGCCAGCCACGATGCCGGAAGCGCAATAGATGGTGAAGAACACCAGGATCACAACGGCGGAGATGATCCGCAGCAGGCCGCTTTTATCTTCGAAACGGCTGGAGAAGTAGTCCGGCAGGGTCAGCGCATCGCCATTGTGCTCGGTCTGCACGCGCAGACGGCCGGCGACGAACAGCCAGTTCAGGTAAGCCCCGATGATCAGGCCGATGGCGATCCAGCTCTCGGACAGACCGGACATGTAGATGGCGCCCGGCAGGCCCATCAACAACCAGCCGCTCATGTCGGATGCACCGGCGGACAACGCGGTCACGACACTGCCCAGGCTACGGCCGCCCAGGATGTAGTCGGAAAGGTTGTTGGTGGAGCGATAGGCCATGAAGCCGATCAGCACCATTGCTGCGATGTAGATCACGAACGTGATCAGGGTTGGATTGCTTACGCTCATTTAAGTGATGCCCTGGCTTTGTTTTTATGTAGCGGCGGCTGGTGAAGTGCTGGCAAACGGTGAGGTTTGACAGACGATCCGGGATCCCGCGCATTTATGACCGATGTTTCCCCAGGAAAGCCATCGGCCGGCACACCAGCCTTGCGACTGGTTGCACCTTGGGCGCGAATGCTATGCAACAAAGCAAATAAGGTGCAACCCATTTCTGGAGAATAAGTTGCACCCAGTCGGAAATTTATATCAAACCAGGGTTTTTGCTCCTTTTCGGAGCAAGAACGATTGGCTTTCCACTCAAAAAGCACCAAGGCGATGCGGTAATGGCGCAGTGGAATTTTTTTCCTGACGAACTGCCGTTTATTCCCGTAAAAAAAGGGTTGCACCCGGTTGCACCTCATTCATCACACGGCTAATCTTTGCGCCAGCTGATGCCACGCAGTCGTGGCAAACATGAGGATAAAAACATGGCTACCACCACCCTTGGGGTCAAACTCGATGACCCGACCCGCGAACGCCTCAAGGCTGCCGCGACCTCGATTGATCGCACGCCGCACTGGCTGATCAAGCAGGCAATTTTCAATTACCTGGAAAAACTCGAGGGTGGTGCAACCCTGTCCGAGCTCAACGGTATCGCCCGAGACACCGACGAAGCGGGCGACGTCCATGTCGACCACGCGCACCAGTGCTTCCTCGAGTTCGCCGAGAGCATCCTGCCGCAATCGGTCCTGCGTGCCTCGATCACCGCCGCGTACCGTCGCCCGGAACCGGAAGTGGTGCCAATGCTGATCGAGCAGGCTCGCCTGCCGGCACCGATGGCCGAAGCCACCAACAAGCTCGCGGCCTCGATCGCGGAAAAACTGCGCAACCAGAAGAGCGCCGGCGGCCGTGCCGGTATCGTTCAGGGCCTGCTGCAAGAGTTCTCCCTGTCGTCCCAGGAAGGCGTAGCGCTGATGTGCCTGGCCGAGGCGCTGTTGCGCATTCCAGACAAAGGCACCCGTGACGCCCTGATCCGCGACAAGATCAGTACCGGCAACTGGCAGCCACACCTGGGCAACAGCCCGTCGCTGTTCGTCAACGCCGCGACCTGGGGCCTGCTGCTGACCGGCAAGCTGGTGTCCACGCATAACGAAGCGGGCCTGACTTCGTCCCTCAGCCGCATCATCGGCAAGAGCGGCGAGCCGATGATCCGCAAGGGCGTCGACATGGCGATGCGCCTGATGGGCGAGCAGTTCGTCACCGGCGAGACCATCGCCGAAGCCCTGGCCAACGCCAGCAAGTTCGAAGCCAAGGGCTTCCGCTATTCCTACGACATGCTCGGTGAAGCCGCACTGACCGAGCACGACGCGCAGAAGTACCTGGCCTCGTACGAACAAGCCATCCACTCGATCGGCAAAGCGTCCCACGGTCGCGGTATTTATGAAGGTCCGGGCATTTCGATCAAGCTGTCGGCCTTGCACCCGCGCTACAGCCGTGCGCAGTACGAGCGCGTGATGGATGAGCTGTACCCGCGCCTGCTGTCGCTGACCCTGCTGGCCAAGCAATACGACATCGGCCTGAACATCGACGCCGAAGAAGCCGACCGCCTCGAGCTGTCGCTGGATCTACTCGAGCGCCTGTGCTTCGAGCCGCAACTGACGGGCTGGAACGGCATCGGTTTCGTGATCCAGGCTTATCAGAAGCGTTGCCCGTACGTGATCGACTACGTGATCGACCTGGCTCGCCGCAGCCGTCATCGCCTGATGATCCGCCTGGTGAAAGGCGCGTACTGGGACAGCGAGATCAAGCGCGCCCAGGTCGAAGGCCTGGAAGGCTACCCGGTCTACACCCGCAAGGTGTACACCGACGTGTCCTACATCGCTTGCGCGCGCAAACTGCTGTCGGTGCCGGAAGTCATCTACCCGCAATTCGCCACGCACAACGCCCACACCCTGTCGGCCATTTATCACATTGCCGGTCAGAACTATTACCCGGGCCAGTATGAGTTCCAGTGCCTGCACGGCATGGGTGAACCCCTGTACGAACAAGTGGTAGGCAAGGTTTCCGAAGGCAAGCTGAACCGCCCGTGCCGCGTGTACGCCCCGGTCGGCACCCACGAAACCCTCCTGGCCTACCTGGTACGTCGCCTGCTGGAAAACGGCGCCAACACTTCGTTCGTCAACCGCATTGCCGACCAGTCGATTTCTATCCAGGAATTGGTGGCCGACCCGGTGGCGAGCATCGAGCAGATGGCGACCGTGGAAGGTGGCTTCGGCCTGCCGCACCCGCGCATTCCGCTGCCGCGCGACCTGTATGGTTCCGAGCGCGCCAACTCCAGCGGCATCGACATGGCGAACGAACATCGCCTGGCGTCCTTGTCCTGCGCCCTGCTGGCCACCGCGCACAACAACTGGAAGGCCGCGCCGATGCTTGGTTGCGCTTCCAGTAGCGAAACCCCTGCGCCCGTCTTGAACCCGTCCGACTTGCGTGACGTGGTCGGTCATGTACAGGAAGCGACCGTCGAAGACGTCGATAACGCGATCCAGTGCGCCCTCAATGCCGCGCCGATCTGGCAGGCTACCCCGCCGGCCGAACGCGCCGCGATCCTGGAACGCGCCGCCGACCTGATGGAAGCCGAGATCCAGCCGCTGATGGGCCTGCTGGCTCGCGAAGCTGGCAAGACCTTCGCCAACGCCATCGCCGAAGTGCGCGAGGCCGTGGACTTCCTGCGTTATTACGCGGTGCAGGCTCGCAACGATTTCACCAATGACGCCCACCGTCCGCTGGGCCCGGTGGTGTGCATCAGCCCGTGGAACTTCCCGCTGGCAATCTTCAGTGGCCAAGTGGCTGCTGCGCTGGCCGCCGGTAACCCGGTATTGGCCAAGCCTGCGGAACAGACGCCGCTGGTCGCCGCTCAAGCCGTGCGCCTGCTGCTCGAGGCCGGGATTCCACAAGGCGTCCTGCAACTGCTGCCGGGCCGTGGCGAAACCGTCGGCGCCGGCCTGGTGGGCGACGATCGCGTCAAAGGCGTGATGTTCACCGGTTCCACCGAAGTTGCGCGTCTGCTGCAACGTAACATTGCCGGCCGCCTGGACAGCCAGGGTCGTCCGATTCCGTTGATCGCCGAAACCGGTGGCCAGAACGCGATGATCGTCGACTCTTCGGCACTGACCGAACAGGTGGTGATCGATGTGGTTTCGTCGGCCTTCGATAGCGCCGGCCAGCGTTGCTCGGCCCTGCGCGTGCTGTGCCTGCAGGAAGATTCTGCCGATCGCGTCATCGAAATGCTCAAGGGTGCCATGGCTGAAAGCCGCCTCGGCAACCCTGAGCGCCTGTCCGTGGACATCGGCCCGGTGATCGACGCCGAAGCCAAGGCTGGCATCGAGAAGCACATCCAGGCCATGCGCGACAAAGGTCGCAGCGTGTACCAGGTGGCCATCGCCGACGCCGAAGAAGTTAAACGCGGCACCTTCGTGATGCCGACGCTGATCGAACTGGAAAGCTTCGACGAACTGCAACGGGAGATTTTCGGCCCGGTGCTGCACGTGGTGCGCTACAAGCGCAAGGACATCGATCAACTGATCGCCCAAATCAACGCTTCCGGCTACGGCCTGACGCTGGGCGTGCACACCCGTATCGACGAGACCATCGCCAAGGTGATCGACAACGTCAATGCCGGTAACGTCTACGTCAACCGCAACATCGTGGGTGCCGTGGTCGGCGTGCAGCCGTTCGGCGGCGAAGGCCTGTCGGGTACTGGCCCGAAAGCCGGTGGTCCGCTCTACCTGTACCGCCTGCTGTCGACCCGCCCTGCCGATGCGATCGAACAATCCTTCGCTCGCGGCGACGCTGCCGTAGCACCGGACGTTCGCCTTCGCGATGCCATGAGCAAACCGCTGACCGCCTTGAAAGCCTGGGCCGACAGCAACAAGTTCGCCGACCTGAGCACCCTGTGCGCGCAGTTCGCCGCACAATCGCAAAGCGGTATCACCCGCGTCCTGGCCGGCCCGACCGGCGAACGTAACAGCTATGCGATCCTGCCGCGCGAGCACGTGCTGTGCCTGGCGGAAGTCGAAGGCGACCTGCTGACGCAACTGGCTGCGGTATTGGCTGTCGGCGGTTCGGCGGTATGGCCGGAAGCTGAACTGACCAAGGCCTTGCTCGCCCGTCTGCCGAAGGACATCCAGGCACGCATCAAGCTGGTTTCCGACTGGAACAAGGACGACGTGGTGATTGATGCGGTTCTGCATCACGGCCATTCCGACCAGTTGCGCGCGGTTTGCCAGCAAGTGGCCAAGCGTGCCGGTGCCATTGTCGGCGTCCAGGGTCTGTCGCAGGGTGAAACCAACATTGCGTTGGAGCGCCTGGTGATCGAGCGTGCGTTGAGCGTTAACACCGCTGCTGCGGGTGGTAATGCCAGCCTGATGACCATCGGCTAAATTCGCCGAACGTCTAACGCTACAAAATGGGCGCCCTCATCGGCGCCCATTTTTTTTGCCTGTACACAATCCGTAGGAGCCGGCTTGCTGGCGATGGCGGTGCATCAGGTGAACTGCGCAGTATCGATCGCCAGCAAGCCGGCTCCTACAGGTCGGTGTTTTGCCCTTCCATCACCGACATCAATCATCCTGTTCAGCCTCTATTCCCCCGCCTAGACTCGCCCTACTCCAACAAAAGGTAGGCCGCCATGTCCGAGACGTTGCTCAGTTCCCGCAATCTGGCTTTCGAGCTGTATGAAGTCCTCGATGCCGAGGGCCTGACCCAGCGTGAGCGTTTCGCCGAACACAATCGCGAAACCTTCGATGCCGCCCTCGGCACCGCCCGCAACATCGCCGAGAAATTCTTCGCCCCGCACAATCGCAAGGGTGACGAGAACGAGCCGCGTTATGAGGACGGTCAGGCAATCCTGATTCCGGAAGTGAAACCGGCAGTCGACGCTTTCCTCGAAGCCGGCTTCCTCAATGCCGCGCGCAGTTTCGACGCGGGTGGCATGCAACTGCCTACCCTGTTGTCGCAGGCCTGCTTCGCGCATTTTCAGTCCGCCAACGCGGCGTCGACCTCCTACCCGTTCCTGACCATGGGCGCGGCCAACCTGATTGAAAGTTTCGGTACCGAAGAGCAGAAACGCCGTTTCCTGCAGCCGATGATCGACGGCCGCTTCTTCGGCACCATGGCCCTGACCGAACCCCACGCAGGTTCGTCGCTGTCGGATATTCGTACACGAGCCGAGCCTGCGTCCGACGGCACCTATCGACTCAAGGGCAACAAGATTTTCATCTCCGGTGGCGATCATCCGCTGTCGGAAAACATCGTGCACATGGTCCTGGCCAAGCTGCCGGATGCACCTGCCGGGGTGAAGGGCATTTCGCTGTTCATCGTGCCCAAATTCCTGGTCAACGATGACGGCAGCCTCGGCAAACGCAACGACGTGCTGCTGGCGGGGCTTTTCCACAAGATGGGTTGGCGCGGCACCACCTCAACCGCGCTGAACTTCGGCGATAATGGCGAGTGCGTAGGCTATCTGGTAGGCAAGCCGCATCAGGGCTTGAGCTACATGTTCCAGATGATGAACGAGGCGCGAATCGGCGTCGGCATGGGTGCGGTGATGCTCGGCTACGCCGGCTACCTGTATTCGCTGGAATACGCCCGCGAGCGCCCTCAGGGTCGCGTGCCGGACAGCAAGGACCCGAACACCGCTCCGGTGGCGATCATCCAGCACGCCGACGTCAAGCGCATGCTGCTGACGCAAAAAGCCTACGTCGAAGGATCGTTCGACCTGGGGCTGTACGCGGCGCGG
Organism: Pseudomonas sp. PSB11; assembly: GCF_014596605.1. Taxonomy (NCBI): domain Bacteria; kingdom Pseudomonadati; phylum Pseudomonadota; class Gammaproteobacteria; order Pseudomonadales; family Pseudomonadaceae; genus Pseudomonas; species Pseudomonas sp. PSB11. The sequence continues at coordinate 99,419 of NZ_NOIO01000012.1, read as the reverse complement.
CTGTTTGATGACACCACGACACTGGAGAGCGAGGCCGAACGCAAACAGGCCCATGAACTGCTGGACTTGCTGACCCCCATCGTCAAATCCTGGCCGTCGGAGTTTTGCCTGAAGGCCAACGAACTGGCGATCCAGATCCTCGGCGGCCATGGCTACACCCGTGAATACCCGGTGGAACAATACTACCGCGACAACCGTCTGAACCCGATCCACGAAGGCACCCACGGCATTCAGTCGCTAGACTTGCTGGGGCGCAAACTGGCGCAGAACGGCGGCACAGGGCTCAAGCAATTGATCCGCCTGATCGCCGATACCGCCGAGCGGGCGCAAGCTCATGAGACGCTGAGCGCATTGCGTGAACCGCTGGAGAAACTGGTGGCGCGCCTGCAAACGGTGACCATTGGCTTGCTGACCGACCTGGCCCAGGGCAAGGTCAACAGCAGCCTGGCGAACTCGGCGCTGTACCTGAAAGTTTTTGGTCACACGGTAATTGGCTGGCGCTGGCTGGAACAGGCGATTCGCGCCGAGGAAGGGCTGGCCAAAGGCAATGCGGCGGATGCGAGCTTCTATAAAGGCAAGCTGCAGGCGGCGCGGTACTTCCTGACCTGGGAAATCCCGGCTTGCCACCATGAGTTGACGATTCTTGAGGCGCGGGATGATGTTTGCCTGGGCATGCAGGATGAGTGGTTTTGATCCAAGTCTTGATATGCTGCTGAAATCCATTCGCGAGCAGGCTCGCTCCCACAGTTGAACGCGTAACACTGTGGGAGCGAGCCTGCTCGCGAAGAGGTCATCACTGACAACACATCAGCTCAGCCTGAACCCACCCATCTGCCGCGCCAGGTCATCGGCAAGGCGCTGCAACGTCTGGCAATCCTCCCGACAAGCCCTGACCTCCCCCGCCGTCGCCCGCGCCAGGTCGGATATCCCCTGCACGTTGCGGTTGATCTCCTCAGTCACCGCCGACTGCTCTTCAGTCGCCGTCGCGACCTGATGGTTCATGTCGCTGATGTGTTCGACCTGGCCGGTAATCGCCGCCAACGAAGCCCCGGTGCGCTGGCTCGACTCAACCCCCGTGCCCGTCGCTGCTTGCCCGGTGTGCATCGAAGACACCGCATTCTCTGCTCCTTGCTTGAGGCTACCGATCATTTGCTGGATTTCATCGGTGGAAGCCTGTGTACGTCTAGCCAACGTGCGCACTTCATCGGCAACCACCGCAAACCCGCGCCCCATATCCCCAGCGCGAGCAGCCTCAATGGCGGCGTTGAGCGCCAGGAGGTTGGTCTGTTCGGAAATCCCGCGAATCACCGCGAGCACCTGATCAATCGATGCCACCTGGTCTGCCAATTCGCCCACGGCGCTGGCGGCGACGCCGATTTCATCGGACATGCTTTCGATATGGCGGATCGAACCGCCGACCACTTCTCGCGCCTGCATGGCTTCTTCTCGGGCATTTTGCGAAGCGACTGCGGCGTTGCCAGCGTTTTGTGCAATTTCCTGCACAGTCAGGCCCATTTCGTGGACAGCGGTGGCGACCATGTCAGTCATCTCCTGCTGGCGCCCGGAACGCTCTGCAGTGTTATCCACCACTCGCGCCACCTGGCCGACCGCGTTACGTAAGCGTTCGCTGGTGGCCAGCACTTCGCCGATCATCTCGCGCTGGCTTTCAAGGAACCGATTGAACCCGCGCGCCAGATCGCCCAGCTCATCGGCGCGACTGGAATCTAACCGATGGGTCAAATCTCCACCACCGCTACCGATGGCTACCAGCGCGGCTGTTACCTGACGAATCGGTCTGACCAGCCCACGGGCCAGTAACACCACCAGCAACAGGCATACCAGGGCCACCGCCAAGCCGATTCCGCCGCTCATCCACATGGCGCGACGGGCCTCGGCGTAGATCTGCGACTGTGGTACTTCGGCCACCAGAGTCCAGCCCAGATCGCGAAGAGGCAGGCTCAACGCCAGGAAATCTTCATCATTGCGCACGAAGGCAGACGTTTTGGAAGCCGTGCGCTGGCCCATCACCGCCCGTGCCGCCGGCTCTCCGATCTGTTCGGCCAGGGTACGCTTTCCGCTGAACTGCGACTCGGGATGCACCTGGATCAACCCATCGGAACGCACGAGGTAGACCTTGCCACGCTCACCGAAACTGAAGTTGTGAATCAGCTCGGACAGCTCTTTCATGCTCAGGCCCAGCCCGGCAACACCCACCACCTTTGCGGCCTTCTCGACTTTAAGGTCGATGAAGAGCGCCAACTCTCCGGTGGCTGAATCGTTGTCGATATTGAGGGTGCGCGGCTGGTCGCTGTCGAGGAACGCATAGAACCAGGCGTCTTTTGGATTGGAACGACTGAGGGTCCGGTCCAGGCCTTTTTCGTTGAAGTAATGATTGGACGCCGTGCCGACCATCAACGCGGTAAAAGCTTTGTGTTCGGCACGAACGCCTTCCAGGTAGGCGGTAAACGTGCCGGTCTGGGCACTGTCTTCACCCGCGGCCAGCCAGTCGCGCACCATGCTGTTGCTGGCGATGTCCTTGGCGGCAGTGAGGGGTTGCACGAGGATGCGTTCGATGTCGTTGCGCATCGCTTCGATGCTCGACGGCAGTGCTTGCTCGACGAGATAGCGCTGGGCGAGGCGGTTGACCACCAGGGTATATACGCCAACCACGAGCAGAATGCTGACAAGCAGGGCGGTACCCATGCTCAGGATCAACTGCCACTGAATACTGCGTCGCCAGAACTGCATGGAGCACCCCCAAAGAATAAGAGGCTGAAACACTGCAACAGTCATGCCCGATGTATACACACTAATCTACAATCGCATCAATTTTTGTACGCAAACACTGAATCGCCCCCAATAAAGGGCTGCCCCCCGCAGTGAAACAACCTTGCCTTAACTGTCAACTCTGACAGGTGTCAAGTCTCTCAACGAGGCTTAAGCTCCTGCGACCTGATTCGATGTTTTGCAGTTTTTCGGGAAACCGGCAGGCACGTGCCTGCATCAAACCGTTACCCAGGAGTGCACAAAATGAAGCTTGAACGTTCCCCCAGAGAAACTCTCTTGCCCGGTAAGTATGTAGGGAAAAACCCTGAAGACATTTACCTAAGGAGAGGCGATAGCTGGTTCAGCGCAAACGGCGAGTATCGGGTGACAATCAAGAAATACATCATGAAGGACAATAATGAATACGACATCGAAATAGACGCTGATCCGGTGCTAAACGCCGAGCAAGGGATCGACCATCTTAACCAAGGGCAACAAGAGAGTTCTGCATTGCCCGACCTGCCTAACCCTTCATTGGATACTTATGAGCACCATTTAATCATTGCTGTGGGTGACGACTATCTTGATAGAAATGGGAAAATGTGGAAGGTGACAGGAAAATACTTTCGAGAGATGTCAGGTGGCAGATTGAAGATAGGGTTTTACTACGCGTGATCTTCAGCGTTAAACCCTTAGCGTCAAAACACACCATTCAACTACGCGCTTTGCAGTAGCCAAGCGCGCAGTTGGCAGGCATCCAGGCAACGCTTCAATCACCGTTGCCTATTGCCTTGGAGATCACTTCAACCGTGGCGCTGACTTGCTCTTGGTAACGGTCGAGTTCGAGTTTGTGCTGCTTCTGCAATTCGATCTGTTGCGAGCACAGGTTCATGGCAGCCAGCACCAGCAGTCGGTCACCGATCAGGGTCGGGTACTTCTTCTTGGTCTCGGCCAGGGCAGCCTTCAACATCAATGCGGCGTCCAGCAGGGTCTGCTCTTCCCCGGCCGGCGCCTTGATCGAATAGTCTTCCCCCAGGATCGAGACGACTTTCACACCTGGGCCATAACTCATGCGTTGACAGGGCCAGCGCTGACGCGCTCAACCAGGGCCTGGATGCGTGCCACGGTAGCGCCTTGTTTCTCTTCCTGTTCCATCAGGCTCAGTTGCAGGCTTTCGTTTTCATCCTTGGCCTGGGCCAGTTCGGCGGTCAGGCTCTGGTTAGTGCTGACCAAGGCCTGGTTCTGTTGCACCAGATCGCTGACCAGTTGTTCCAATTGGCTTAGGGATGCTTCCAACATTTTGATTTTCCGGGCATTTTCAAAGGGCGCGTACGATAAAGAAAAGTCACCGTGGATGCCAGGGATAAACAGGCGCAAGGCCTTGATTTTCCTGACCAGTGACCCTTCTTGCGAACTGTAGAGACTGTGATTGTCCCATCTGGTTCCTGCAGTTCGTCGCCATGAAGCGCAAAAGCTCGCAGCTTTCGCCAGCCCTGCAGGAGATTCGCGTTTCCCTGTAGGAGCTGTCGCAGACTGCGATCTTTTGATTGGCAAAAGCTTTTTGACAGCATCACATTTCAACAGGTTAGAATCGCTGGCACGCAGACTGCATGGTCAGTTTGTGCCCGCTTTTCAGACTTCCGGAGTACTGCCTTTGAATGCGACGACCATCAACAGCCTGTTCTTGATCGGCGCGTTGCTGGTAGGTGCGAGCATCCTGGTAAGTTCACTTTCGTCGCGCCTCGGCATCCCGATCCTGGTGATTATTCTGGCCGTGGGCATGGCGGCCGGCGTCGATGGCGGCGGTATTATTTTCGACAACTACCCCACCGCTTATCTGGTCGGCAACCTGGCATTGGCGGTAATCCTGCTGGACGGCGGCTTGCGTACGCGCGTATCGAGTTTTCGCGTGGCCTTGTGGCCGGCTCTATCGCTGGCCACGGTCGGCGTGCTGATTACCACCGGGCTGACCGGCATGGCCGCGGCCTGGCTGTTCGACCTGAACCTGATCCAGGGCCTGCTGATCGGTGCCATCGTCGGCTCTACCGACGCCGCCGCAGTGTTTTCCCTGCTGGGCGGCAAAGGCCTGAATGAACGGGTGACCGCCAGCCTGGAAATCGAATCCGGCAGCAACGACCCGATGGCGGTATTCCTCACCGTGACCCTGATCGACATGCTCGCCAGCGGCCAGACCGGCCTGCATTGGAGCCTGTTGACCCACCTGCTGCGCGAGTTCGGCATCGGCGGCATCATCGGCCTGGGTGGCGGTTGGCTGATGCTGCAACTGGTCAACCGTATCAACCTGGCCACTGGCCTCTATCCAATTCTGGTGATTGCCGGCGGCCTGGTGGTGTTCGCCTTGACCAACGCCCTGCACGGCAGCGGCTTCCTGGCCGTGTACCTGTGCGGCCTGGTTATCGGCAACCGTCCGGTGCGCAGCCGTCACGGCATTTTGCACATGCTCGATGGCATGGCCTGGCTGGCGCAGATCGGCATGTTCCTGGTGCTGGGGCTGCTGGTCACGCCCCACGATCTGTTGCCAATTGCCTTGCCAGCGCTGGGACTGGCGCTGTGGATGATCCTGTTTGCCCGGCCGTTGTCGGTGATGGTCGGCCTGCTGCCGTTCAAGGCGTTCCACGGGCGCGAGAAAGCGTTCATTTCATGGGTAGGACTGCGCGGCGCGGTACCGATCATTCTGGCGGTGTTCCCGCTGATGGCGGGCCTGCCCAACGCCCAGCTGTACTTCAACCTCGCCTTCTTTATCGTGCTGGTATCGCTGCTGGTGCAAGGCACAAGCCTGCCGTGGATCGCCAAACTGCTGAAGGTGACGGTGCCACCCGAGCCTGCGCCAATCTCCCGCTCGGCCCTGGAAGTGCACGTCACCAGCGAGTGGGAACTGTTCGTTTATCGCCTCGGCGCCGAGAAATGGTGCATCGGTTCGCACCTTCGCGAGCTGAAAATGCCCGAAGGCACCCGTATCGCAGCCCTGTTTCGTGGCGAACAACTGCTCCATCCGTCGGGTAGTACGGTACTGGAAGTCGATGATTTGCTGTGTGTTATCGGCCACGAACACAACCTGCCGGCCCTCGGAAAACTGTTCAGCCAGGCGCCACAGCGGGGCCTCGATTTGCGTTTCTTCGGCGACTTCGTCCTTGAAGGAGACGCCCAGCTGGCCGCTGTTGCCGCCCTGTACGGGTTAAAGGTCGAAGGCATCGATCCGGACATGTCCCTGGGGCACTTCATTGCCCAGAAAGTTGGGGGTGCGCCCGTGGTCGGTGACCAGGTTGAATGGAACAACACCATCTGGACCGTTGCGGTCATGGAAGGGAACAAGATCGGCAAAGTGGGCGTCAGATTCCCCGAAGGAAGTCGCCCCGGCCCGGGACTCTTCCTCTAAACTCCATTCTTCGTCTCGTTTTCGATCGGTCACTATGTCAAGCCTGCGCACGTTTTTCGTCATGGTCCTGTTGGGCCTGAGCCTCTCTGTCGGTACCGTACAAGCCGCCGAACCGCCCACCCGTGAATCCGTGCAGGCAAGCCTGGACAAGATTGCCGACCGCAAACTGCCGGAAGCCGATCAAAAGGCCCTGCAATCCATCCTGCAGAGCACGCTGACACAGCTCAACAATCAGCGTGATTACGAGCAGAAGCTGGTCGAGCTCAAGCAACAACTGGCCAGCGCGCCCAAACTGACCATTGAGAACCAACGCGAACTGACCCGCCTGAAAGCCAGCAGCGTGGTACCGGTGGCGCAGCGTTTTGCCAAAGAGTCGATCCAGCAACTTGAGCAACTGCTCACCGAACGCTCGACCCAGCAAAGCGATCTGCAAAAAGCCCTGGGCGACGCCAACAGCCTGATCATTACCGCCCAGACTCGCCCCGAACGCGCCCAAGGGGAAATTTCCGCCAGCCAGACGCGCATCCAGCAGATCAACAACATCCTCAAGGCGGGCAAAGACGCCGGCAAAACCCTGAGTGCCGAGCAGCGCGACCAGCTCAATGCCGAGCTCATGGCGCTGAACGCCCTGATCCCGCTGCGCCGCCAGGAACTGGCGAGCAACACTCAGTTGCAAGACCTGGGCAACAGCCAGCATGACCTGCTGACGGAAAAATCCGATCGCCTGGATCAGGAAATCCAAGAGCTGCAAAACCTGATCAACCAGAAGCGCCTCGCACAGTCCCAGGAAACGGTCACCCAACAATCGATCGAAGCACAGAAGGCCGGCGGCAGCAGCCTGCTGGCCGTCGAAAGCACGGCGAACCTGAAACTCTCGGACTATCTGCTCAAAAGCACCGACCGCCTCAACGAAGTCACGCAGAAAAACCTGCAAACCAAGCAACAACTGGACAGCCTGACCCAGAGCGATTCGGCCCTGGACGAACAGATCAACGTGCTCAAGGGCAGCCTGCTGCTGTCCAAGATTCTCTACAAGCAGAAACAGGCCTTGCCACGCCTGAGGGTCGACCGTGACCTGGCGGACCAGATCGCCGACATTCGCCTGTATCAATTCGAAGTCAGCCAGCAACGGGAGCTGCTGAGCAACCCGCAGAGCTACGTCGACAACCTGCTGTCGACCCAACCGCCCGAGCAGGTCACCCCGCAATTGCGCAAGAGCCTGCTGGAGCTGGCCACCACCCGTGCCGACCTGCTAGAGCGGCTGAACCGCGAACTGAGCGCGGTCCTCAACGAATCCATCACCCTGCAACTGAACCAGAAACAACTGCTGAGTACCGCGCAAAGCTTGCGGGCGACACTCGACGAGCAGATGTTCTGGATTCCCAGTAACAAACCGCTGGATGTGGAGTGGTTTCGTACTGTGCCGGAGCGCCTGAGCCGTCAGGTCGATACCCTGCCCTGGGCTTCGAGCCTGAGTGAACTGGTCGACGGCCTGACCCAGCGTCCACTGCTGTTCCTGCCGCTGGCATTGCTGATTGGTGCCCTGCTATGGCGACGCAAGCAGCTGTATGCCCGCCTGAACAAGGTTCACCAGGACATCGGCCACTTCAAGCGCGACAGCCAGTGGCACACGCCCCAGGCGATTCTGATCAACATCCTGCTGGCAATGCCGGTGTCACTGGGCCTCGCCTTGTGCGGCCTGGCCCTGCAAATCGACGCCCGCGGGCAGAACGCGAGCATGGGCGCGGCCTTGCTGCAAATGGCCGGGGCGTGGCTGGTGTTTTACACGGCCTACCGAATCCTCGCGCCGGGTGGGGTGGCGGAACTGCATTTCCGCTGGGAAAAACCCCAGGTCGAATTCCTCCGGGGCTGGGTCCGCCGCCTTGGCATGGTGGTGATGGCGCTGGTCACCGTGGTGGCGGTAGCGGAATTGCAACCGGCGGCACTGGCCGATGACGTGCTCGGCATGCCGGTGGTGCTGATCTGCTATGCCTTGATGACCTGGCTGCTCAGTCGCTTGCTGATCAGCAGCCCGACCCATGAGAACGCCTCGCTGTTCCGCAAGGTCCTGGGCATTCTGTTTACCGCGCTGCCCATCGCGCTGTTCGTGGCCGTGTGCTTCGGCTATTACTACACCGCACTCAAACTCACCGACCGACTGATCAACACCCTTTACCTGCTGATGTTCTGGCTGGTGATCGAAGCGACCTTCGTGCGCGGCCTGAGCGTGGCGGCACGGCGCCTGGCCTACCAGCGCGCCCTGGCCAAACGCCAGGCGGCGAAAGAAGCCGGCGATGGCGAAGCGGTCATCGAAGAACCGACGCTGGACATCGAGAAGGTCAACGAACAATCCCTGCGCCTGATCCGCCTGGCGCTGCTGGGTGGCTTCATCGCTGCGCTGTATTGGGTCTGGGCCGACTTGATCACGGTGTTCTCGTACCTGGACAATGTCACCCTCTACGAATACACCAGCGGCACCGGTGCCAACATGAGCATGGTGCCGATCAGCATCGGCGACATGCTCGGTGCACTGATCATCATCGGCATCACCTTTGCCCTGGCGCGTAACTTGCCCGGCCTGCTGGAAGTGTTCGTGCTCTCGAAGCTGAACCTGGCCCAAGGCAGCGCCTATGCCACCACCACGCTGCTGTCCTACCTGATTGCCGGTATCGGTTTCGTCTCGACCCTGTCGACCCTCGGCGTGAGCTGGGACAAGTTGCAATGGCTGGTCGCGGCGCTCTCGGTTGGCCTCGGCTTCGGTATGCAGGAGATCTTCGCCAACTTCATCTCCGGCATCATGATCCTGTTCGAACGCCCGGTGCGCATCGGTGACACCATCACCATCGGCAACCTGTCGGGTACGGTAAGCAAGATTCGCATCCGTGCCACCACCATCACCGATTTCGACCGCAAGGACATCATTGTCCCGAACAAGACGTTCATTACCGGGCAACTGATCAACTGGTCGCTGACCGATACCATCACCCGGGTCACGCTCAAGCTGGGGGTCGATTACGGCTCGGACCTGGACCTGGTCAAGGAATTGCTCCTCAAGGCTGCACGGGAAAACCCGCGGGTACTCAAGGAACCCGAGCCGCACGTGTACTTCCTCAACTTCGGCGAAAGCACTCTCGACCACGAGCTGCGCATGCACGTGCGCGACCTCGGCGACCGCAACCCGGTGCTCGATGAGGTCAACCGCTTCATCAACCGCGAGTTCAAGAAGCAGCACATCAACATCTCGTTCCGCCAGATGGAGGTCTACCTCAAGAATCTCCACGGCCAGGAATACAAGATGGTGCCGATCGAGCCAGAAGCGAAAACCATCGTGCCACTGGTCGATGGCAAGCCGGTGCAAGAGCCACCGCCAGCCAAGCTCGACTAACCGGCCATTCCCCAGCAGAATGCTCGGACATTCTGCTGGAGTCGGCCTTTGAAAGCCCTCGACGAACTGACCTTCGACAATCGCTTCGACCGCCTGGGCGATGCGTTTTCTGCCCACGTGCTGCCCGAGCCTATCGATAACCCGCGCCTGGTGGTCGCAAGCCCCGCTGCCATGGCGTTGCTCGATCTCGACCCCGCCGTGGCCGAAACCCAGGAATTCGCAGAGCTGTTCAGCGGCCACAAGCTCTGGGCTGACGCGATTCCCAGGGCGATGGTCTATTCCGGTCACCAGTTCGGTTCCTACAACCCGCAATTGGGCGATGGTCGCGGCCTGTTGCTGGGCGAGGTGTACAACGAGGCCGGCGAGCATTGGGACCTTCACCTCAAGGGCGCCGGTCAGACGCCGTTTTCGCGTATGGGCGATGGGCGCGCGGTGCTGCGCTCCTCGATCCGCGAGTTCCTCGCCTCCGAAGCCCTGCAGGCCCTGAACATCCCGACCACCCGGGCGTTGTGCGTCATCGGCTCCGACACTCCGGTATGGCGCGAAAAACAAGAGCGCGCGGCCATGGTCCTGCGCCTGGCACCTAGCCATGTACGCTTTGGGCATTTCGAATATTTCTACTACACCAAACGTCCCGAGCAGCAGAAAGTCCTGGGCGACCATGTGCTGGCCATGCATTTCCCGCAGTGCCTGGAACAACCGGAACCGTACCTGGCGATGTTCCGCGAAGTGGTCGAGCGCAATGCCGAACTGATCGCCAAGTGGCAAGCCTACGGTTTCTGCCATGGGGTGATGAACACCGACAACATGTCGATCCTCGGTATTACCTTCGACTTCGGCCCGTTCGCCTTCCTCGATGATTTCGACGCCAACTTCATCTGCAACCACTCCGATGACCAGGGCCGCTATTCATTCAGCAACCAGGTGCCCATTGGCCAGTGGAACCTCAGCGCCCTGGCCCAGGCCCTGACGCCGTTCATCAGCGTCGAGGCCCTGCGCGAAACCCTCGGCCTGTACCTGCCGCTGTTCCAGGCCCATTACCTGGACCTGATGCGCCGCCGTCTCGGCCTGACCACCGCCGAAGAGGACGACCAGAAGCTGCTGGAGCAATTGCTTCAACTGATGCAGAACAGCGGCGTCGATTACAGCCTGTTCTTCCGGCGCCTGGGCGAGGACTCACCTGAAGTGGCCATCGGCCGTTTGCGCGACGACTTCGTCGACCTCAAGGGCTTCGATGCCTGGGGCGAGCTCTACGTCGCCCGAGTGGCCCGCGAAGGCGAGGTGAATCAGGAGCAGCGTCGCAAGCGCATGCACGCAGTGAATCCGCTGTACATCCTGCGCAACTACCTGGCGCAGAAGGCCATCGATGCGGCAGAGAGCGGCGACTACTCGGAAGTCCGCCGCCTGCACGCGGTGCTGAGCAAGCCGTTCGAGGAACAGCCGGGGATGGAAAGCTACGCCGAGAGGCCACCGGAATGGGGCAAGCATCTGGAGATCAGTTGTTCGTCGTGAAGTGCCGCGCGATTGAAAATACAAGCGAGTGGCTCCAGATACAGACTACTCGCTCCTCACTGGACATCCGTCATGACTGACCCACTCCTCATACCCTGCCCCCACTGCAACGGCCTCAACCGCATTCCCGCCGAGCGCCTGGGCGACCATCCAAAATGCGGCCGCTGCAAGGCCGAGGTCCTGCTGAACAAGCCCTTCGAACTCAAGCAAGGTGATTACGCCAGTCAGATCAAGGGCGATCTGCCGCTATTGGTAGACGTGTGGGCAGACTGGTGCGGCCCCTGCAAATCGTTTGCACCGGTGTTCGAGCAGGCGGCGGGACAATTGGCGGGCAAGTGCCGGCTGGCCAAGCTGGACAGCGAGGCGAACCAGCAGTTGTCGGCACAGCTGGGGATTCGCTCGATTCCGAGCCTGATTCTGTTCAAGAACGGCCGGGAAGTGGCGCGTCAGAGCGGGGCGTTTCCGTTACCGCAGCTGATGAGCTGGTTGCGTAGCCAGGGGATCTAAAGGCCACCCGAAAACCAAATGTGGGAGCGAGCCTGCTCGCGAAGAGGGATTCACATCCAACGTCTCTGTTGACTGAACTCCCGCCTTCACGAGCAGGCTCGCTCCCACAGTGTTTTCGTTTTGCCCTTGGGAATCAGGTGTTTTCCAGCAAGTTGTGCAATTCAACGAACTGCTGTGTCAACTTGTGCCGCGGATCGAGATGGATCAGCGGCATGTTGGCCTGATGGGATTCGCGCATGCGCACCGAACTGCCCAGGTACACCGGTAGCACCGGCAGGCCTTCGGCGATCAACTCGTCAAGGATTTGCTGGGGCAGGCTCGCACGGGCCTGGAACTGGTTAACCACGATGCCTTCGACTTCCAGGCCTTCGTTGTGGTCGTCTTTCAATTCTTCTATTTCTGCCAGCAAACCGTAAAGTGCTTGGCGGGAGAAGCTGTCGCAATCAAAGGGAATCAACACACGATCGGCGGCAATTAACGCAGAAACCGCATAAAAGTTCAGGGCCGGCGGTGTATCCAGGTAGATCCGGTCGTAATCTCCATCCAGCTCTTCGAGCAACTTTCGCAGCTTGTTGATCTTGTGCTTGGCCTCAAGCTTGGGCTGCAGGTCGGCCAGTTCGGCGGTGGCGGTGATGACATGGAGGTTGTCGAACGGCGTTTCGTAGATATCGACCTGGTTCTTCTTGGCAAAGGGCCCGGAGGACAAGGTTTGCTTGAAGAAATCGGCGATACCCATCGGGATATCGTCACCGGTGAGTCCCGTCAGGTACTGAGTGGAGTTGGCTTGGGCATCGAGATCGACCAACAGGGTGCGATAGCCCTCGCTGGCGCTGACCGCCGCCAGATTGCAGGCAATACTGGATTTGCCCACGCCACCTTTCTGATTGAACACCACACGCCGCATTGCAAAACCTCCGTGTACCAAAGAATGACCGAGTGTAGTGGTGCAGGGCATGGCTTCGCTAGCTCGCAGGCGCATGGACTACATAGTCATCAGTGTTTTCTTGCGGAAACCGCCGCTGGGGGCACTCTAAGCCGAGACTTGAGCCGACAGACGGCCCGATGAAGATGTGAATAATTGCCAAACGTTCAGTTTTTGTGAGCTGACCGGTACATCTCATCGAGCAAAACGTAACCAGTGTTTGCTACACGTTCGTCGCACCGGGATAATGCGCACCACTCGGCGCCAAGCGCCACGTAGGGTGTGCCGTGCCGTTGCGCCACTCACCGCGTCAGGAAGCCTGCAAGGGCGGGATTGAATGTCTGTGATTAATTTCAACATCGCCCAGTGGCGCGCTTGGGCCCCGGGGCTCGAAAGCGTGGATGACTGGCAGGCCTGGCGCCAGCAACCGTTGATGTTACCGGCCAGCGATGCCGCACCCGATGTCTCGTTCCTGCCGGCCATGCAACGCCGGCGGCTCAGCCGTCTGGCGCGAATGGCATTCAGTGTCGGCTGGCCATTGGCCGAAGGTCGTCAGGACCTGCCACTGGTCTTTGTTTCCCGTCACGGCGAAACCCCGCGAACCTTCGACATTCTAAGCGACCTGGCCGTCGAGCAACCGCTGTCGCCGACCCAGTTCAGCCTATCGGTGCATAACGCGATCATCGGCCTGTGGTCGATCATGCGCGGTGAAACCAGCGAAATGACTGCCTTGGCCGCCGCCGGCGACGGCCTTGAAAATGGCATGCTGGAGGCGGCGGCCCTGCTGGCTGAAGGCTCGCCCGCGGTTTTACTGGTGGTTACTGAAGAGCAACCGCCGCAGGCCTATTCGGCCTGGATCGACGACGTGCCCTTCCCTTATGCCGTCGCCCTGCTGATTACCCCGGGCAATGACTGGCAGCTGTCCCTGAACAGTGCCACGGATGCGTTGTCCAACGCTCGATGGCCGCACGCGTTGAATCTGTTGTGCACGCTGCTGGGTCCGCAAACCACCTGCCAACATGCCTGGAAAAATCGTGTATGGACTTGGCAACGCAACCTGTGACTGAAAAAAACCGCGATGCCTATTACTGGCGCCTGCTGGCCACCGCCGCAAGCTTTGCCCTGTTCGGGTTGGGCGGCCTGTGCCTGCGCCTGGTGATTTTCCCGCTGCTGGCCTGCCTGCCAGGTGATGCCCATACCCACCGGTTACGGGCGCGCCAGACTGTCAGCCGTTGTTTCTGGTTGTTCGTGCGCTTCATGGCCCGCGCTGGCGTGCTGACCTACGAAATCGAAGGTGCGGAAAAACTCGGTCGGCCCGGCCAGATGATCGTTGCCAATCACCCATCGCTGATCGACGTGGTATTTCTGATCGGTCTGGTCCCCCACGCCAACTGCGTGGTCAAGCAAAGCCTCTGGGATAACCCGTTCACCCGTACGCCCCTGCGTCGCACCGAATACATCAGCAACGATGGCAGCATGGACATGCTCGATGCCGCCGCCGATGCGCTGAAACAAGGCCAGACCCTGATCATTTTTCCCGAAGGTACACGCACCCAGCCAGGCCAGGCGCCCGCCTTTCATCGGGGGGGCGCGGCAATTGCCGTGCGTGGTGCGAAAATCCTCAGCCCCGTGGTGATCCGGGTCAGCCCGACCACACTGACCAAGGCCGAACCCTGGCATCGGATCCCCAAGCGCCGCGTACACTTCAGTTTCCGCGTGGGGGACGATATAGACCCCCAGGCCTTCGCCGCGCTCGGCCCGCCCCCCCAGGCCTCGCGCAAGCTCAACGATTATTTGCATTCCTACTTTATTAAGGAGCTCGCCGAAGATGAGCGATCTGAACCGTGAAATTAAACTGCTAATCATCGACGCCCTTGGCCTCGAAGACATCAGCGTCGAGGACATCGGCGACGATCAGACCCTGTTCGGCGAAGGCTTGGGCCTGGACTCGGTGGACGCCCTGGAACTCGGCCTGGCCATCCAGAAAAAATACGGCATCAAGATCGATGCCGACGCCAAGGACACGCGCAATCACTTCAGTAACGTGGCGAGCCTCGCGGCCTTCGTCACTGCAAAACAGGCAGCTTGAGACCGGACCATGCAAACTCGTGACGACATTTTCAACACCCTGCGCGATGCCTTGGTCGAACTGTTCGAACTGGATCCGGACCGGGTGAGCCTCGAATCCAACCTGTACCAGGACCTGGAAATCGACAGCATCGATGCGGTCGACCTGATCGATCACATCAAGCGCCAGACCGGCAAGAAAATCGCGGCCGAAGAATTCAAGTCGGTGCGTACCGTCAGCGACGTGGTCGAGGCGGTCTACCGTCTGGTTCAACCGGCCGCATGAGTCGATTGATCGGCCTCGGCTTGCTGCTGGCGGGCCTGCTATACCCTTTTGCGGTGTATTTCGGCATGGAGCATTTCGCCCCGTGGCAGTTCGGGCTGCTGCTGGGCAGCCTGTGGCTGGCCCGCGCGCTGACCGGCAAGCGACGGCCAGGCAGTTCGTGGATGGCGGGCGTGGCCATCCTGTTCTGCCTGTTGCTGGCGTTGTTCGACAGTCCGGCACTGCTGCGTTGGTATCCGGTATTGATCAGCGCCTTCATGCTGGGGTTGTTCGGGTTGAGCCTGAAGTACGGCCCACCGATGGTCGAACGCCTGGCCCGCTTGCGCGAAGCACATTTGCCGGCCAAGGCCATTCGCTATACCCGCCAGGTGACCATCGCCTGGTGCGTGTTTTTCCTGTGCAACGGGATCTGCGCCGCAGCCCTGACACTGTGGGCGCCGCTGAGCTGGTGGATGCTTTACACCGGCCTGATCTCCTATGGATTGATAGGCCTGATGTTTGCCATTGAATGGCTAATACGCCAACGGGTAAGAGGCCGCGCATGAACTGGATAAAACTTGAGCACCTATTGCTCAAGGCCGAGCCGGGGCGAACCGTGACGGCCGACCCGCAGCTCGATCACGCACTATTGCGCGAGCAAGCCCTGCGCCTGGCCGCCGGCCTGCAAACCCGAGGTGTGCGGCGCATTGCCGTGCACCTCGAAGACGCCGCGGACCTGGCGATTGCCTTGTTGGGTGCCTGGCGCGCCGGAGTCAGCGTGTTGCTGCCGGCCGACCTGCAACCGCAAACCCGCCAGCGCTGGTCGGGTGAAGTCGATTTATGGCTGACCGATCAGTCCGACGACGCACACCCGGGTGATTATCAGGATGCCCCCCTTGGCGCCGCCGCCCTTGATCTTGACGGCTGCTCGCTGAGCCTGTGCACCTCCGGCTCCAGCGGCGAACCCAAGCGAATCGAAAAAACCCTGCGCCAGCTGGTCAATGAAGTCCAGGCCCTGGAACAGCTGTGGGGCGCCGACCTGGGCCCAGCCTGCATCATTGGCAGCGTCGCCACCCAGCACATCTATGGCTTGCTGTTCCGGGTACTGTGGCCACTGTGCGCGGGACGCCCGTTCGTTCGCAGACAACTGGCCTTCCCCGAAGACCTGCAGCGTGCCAGTCTCGAACACCCGGCCTTCGCCTGGGTGGCCAGCCCGGCGCTGCTCAAGCGCATGGGCGACAACCTCGACTGGCCGGCGCTGAGCGCAGTACGTCGGGTGTTTTCCTCCGGTGGCGCATTGCCCGTCGAGGCCGCGCAGCGTCTGCATGAACGCCTGCACCAATGGCCGACGGAAATATTCGGCAGTTCGGAAACCGGCGGCATCGCCTGGCGGCAGGGTCAGTCACTGTGGCAACCCTTTGCTGGCGTCCAGTTGACCCAGGACAACGAGGGGGCTTTGCTCATCGCCTCGCCCTACTTGCCTGACGGCCATATCGAGCACAGCGCCGATGCCGCGCGAATCGCGGCTGACGGCCGCTTCGAGTTGCTTGGACGACTGGACCGGATCGTCAAGCTGGAAGAGAAACGGATCTCGCTGCCGATGCTGGAGCAGGCACTGATGGCCCACGACTGGGTGGCCGAAGCGCGCCTGGGTGTCGTCCAGGAAAACCGCGCCTCGCTGGGCGCATTGTTGGTCCTGACTGACGCAGGGTTGCATGTGCTGCGCAATCAAGGCCGACGCACACTCACCGAACAACTGCGCCAACACCTGAGCCTGCATTGTGAAACCCTGGCCTTGCCAAGGCGTTGGCGCCTGCTGCAACAAATGCCGCTGAACGCCCAGGGCAAACTGCCCCAGGCCGACGTCGAAGCCGTGCTGCTGGCACCGCGCCCCAAGGCGCCTGTGGTGCTGGAACAGGTCGAAGCCAATGGCGAGTGGAGCTTGCAGCTGGCCGTGCCGCCGGATCTTGCCTATTTCAGCGGACACTTTCCCACAGCTCCCGTATTGCCGGGCGTGGTGCAGGTGGAGTGGGCGCTGCTTTTGGGCCAGCAACTGATGAACCTGCCACAGAAATTCGCCGGCATGGAGGTGCTGAAATTCCAGCAATTGGTACGTCCCGGCGACGAAGTCCAACTGCACCTGCGCTTCGACCCAGCCCGCGGCAAGCTGTATTTCGCCTATCGCAACGAAACCGCCACCTGTTCCAGTGGACGGATTTTGCTGGAGCCGGCACATGCATAACCCCTGCGCCGTCGTCCCGGTCTACAACCACGAGACCGCCATCACCACCGTGGTCGATGCGCTGCTGGCCAACCACCTGCCGTGCATTCTGGTGGACGACGCCAGCAGCCCGCCCTGTGCCAGGGTGCTCGATCAACTGGCGCTGCGCGACAACGTGTATCTGATCCGCCTCGCCACCAACCAGGGCAAGGGCGGTGCGGTGATGACCGGTCTGCGGGAAGCCTCGCGCCTGGGCTTCAGCCACGCCTTGCAGGTGGACGCCGACGGCCAGCACGACCTGCAGGACGTGCGACGTTTTGTCGAATGCTCCCGCGCCCATCCCGACGCCGTGATCTGCGGCTATCCGCTGTATGACGACAGCGTGCCGAAGGGGCGTTTGTACGCCCGCTACCTGACCCACGTGATGGTGTGGATCAATACGCTGTCGCTGCAGATTCGCGACTCCATGTGCGGCTATCGCCTCTATCCCTTGGCCCCGGTCCTGGCGTTGATCGAATCGGCGAAAATCGGCAAGCGCATGGACTTCGACTCGGACATCCTGGTCCGCCTGGCGTGGCGCGGGCAGCCGATGCAATGGCTGCAAACCAGAGTCCATTACCCGCTGGACGGTGTTTCGCATTTCCGCATGTTCCACGACAACGTACTGATTACCAGCATGCACACCCGGTTGTTCTTCGGCATGCTGCTGCGCTCGCCGCTGATCCTCTGGCGTCGGTGGCGCACATGAACGTCGACAAGCAACACTGGGCCGACCGCGAGGAGCGCGGCAGCTTCTGGCTGATGAAATTTACCGCGGTCGCCGCCAAGGTGCTTGGGCGTCGACTGCTGAGCCCGCTGCTGTACGGCATCGTGTTGTACTTTTTCCTGTTCGGCCGCAGTGCCCGTCAAAGCGCCTGGGAGTACCAGCAACGACTCGCCGACTGGAGCGGTCGCGACGAACTGCGCCCGAGCCATTGGCGAGTATTCAGCCAGTTCATGGCCTTCGCCGACTCCCTGCTCGACAAGCTCGACGTGTGGAACGGCAAGCTGGGCATCGAGCACATCGAAATCATCGACCCGGCGCTGCTGCGCAACCAGTTACGCGGCACGCGCGGGCAAATGCTGGTGGGCGCCCACCTGGGCAACCTCGAAGTCTGCCGCGCACTGGCGGAGATCGGCGAGAAGGTCACCATGAACGTGCTGGTGCACACCAAGCACGCCGAGCGCTTCAACCGCTTGCTGGGCGAAGCCGGGGCGACCAATCTGCGACTGATCCAGGTGAGCGAACTGGACCCGGTGATCATGCTGCAACTGCACGAACGCCTGGAACGCGGCGAATGGCTGGCGATTGCCGGCGATCGCGTGCCGCTGCACGGCGGGCGCAGCGTGACCGTGGACTTCCTCGGTCATCCGGCAAAGTTCCCTCAAGGACCGTGGCTGCTGGCGGGGCTGCTGAAATGCCCGGTCCACCTGCTGCTGTGCCTGAAAAAGGCCGATGGCAATTATCGACTCACCCTCGAACCCTTCGCCGACTCGATCACCTGGAAACGCAGCGACCGCGAACAGGTCATACATCAGTGGGCCACCCGCTATGCCGAGCGCCTGAGTCACTATTGCCTCCAGGCACCTCGACAATGGTTCAACTTTTACCCTTTCTGGAAGACCGATGACGACGCCAACGCTTGAGCCTGTAATCTTCGGCGAACGCCCTTTGCGCATCGACGATGTGCTGGCCCTGGCCAACCGCCAGGTGCCCACGCAGTTGCAGGGCGATCCGCAGTTCCGCCAGCGCATCGCCAAAGGCGCGCAGTTCCTCGACTCCCTGCTCGACAAGGAAGGCGTGATCTACGGCGTGACCACCGGCTACGGCGATTCCTGCGTGGTCGCGGTGCCGTTGCATCACGTCGAGGCGTTGCCGCGTCATCTGTACACCTTCCACGGCTGCGGCCTGGGCAAATTGCTGGACGCGCAAGCCACCCGTGCGGTGCTGGCGGCCCGCTTGCAGTCACTCTGCCAAGGTGTCTCCGGGGTGCGCGTGGAGCTGCTGGAACGCCTGCAGGCATTCCTTGAACACGACATCCTGCCACTGATTCCGGAAGAAGGTTCGGTCGGCGCCAGCGGTGATCTGACGCCGCTGTCGTACGTTGCCGCCACGCTGTCCGGCGAGCGTGAGGTGATGTATCGCGGCGAGCGCCGGCAAGCCGCCGATGTTCACCGCGAACTCGGCTGGCAGCCACTGGTGCTGCGTCCCAAGGAAGCCCTGGCACTGATGAACGGTACCGCCGTGATGACCGGGCTCGCCTGCCTGGCCTACGCCCGCGCCGATTATCTGCTGCAACTGGCCACGCGCATCACCGCGCTGAACGTGGTAGCGCTGCAAGGCAACCCGGAACATTTCGACGAGCGCCTCTTCGCCACCAAGCCACACCCCGGGCAGATGCAGGTCGCCGCCTGGTTGCGCAAGGACCTGGCCATCGACGCGCCGACCGCACCGCTGCATCGCCTGCAGGACCGCTATTCGCTGCGTTGCGCGCCGCATGTCCTCGGTGTGCTGGCCGACAGCCTGAACTGGCTGCGCTCGTTCATTGAAATCGAACTCAACAGCGCCAACGACAACCCGATCATCGATGCCGAGGCCGAACGCGTGCTGCACGGTGGGCACTTCTACGGCGGGCACATCGCGTTCGCCATGGACAGCCTGAAAAACCTCGTGGCCAACGTCGCCGACCTGCTGGACCGACAACTCGCCCTGTTGGTGGATGAGCGCTACAACCACGGTTTGCCCAGCAACTTGTCCGGGGCCACGGCCGACCGCGCCATGCTCAACCACGGCTTCAAGGCCGTGCAGATCGGTGCCAGCGCCTGGACCGCCGAAGCGCTGAAAAACACCATGCCCGCCAGCGTATTCTCCCGTTCCACCGAGTGCCACAACCAGGACAAGGTGAGCATGGGCACCATCGCCGCCCGTGATGCGATCCGCGTGTTGGAGCTGACCGAACAGGTCGCCGCCGCCACCTTGCTGGCTGCCAACCAAGGCGTCTGGTTGCGCGCCCAGGCCGAGGATGCGCGGCCACTGCCACCGGCTCTGGCGGCCATGCATGAAGCATTGGCCAAGGATTTCCCACCGGTCATTGAAGACCGTGCGCTGGAGGGCGAATTGCGCCTGTGCCTGCAACGTATCGCCGCACAACACTGGAGGCTGCATGCGTAGCAAGGGAGTGCTCTACACCGATACGCAAATCCTCGTGCCGTTCTTCGACGTCGACAGGATGAACGTCGTCTGGCACGGCCATTACGTCAAATACCTGGAAATCGCCCGCTGCGCCTTGCTGGACAAGATCGGCCACAACTACACGGCAATGTCCGAATCGGGCTATGCGTGGCCGGTGATCGACCTGCAATTGCGCTACATACGCGGCGCCCAGTTCGGCCAGACGCTCAACGTGCGCGCCAATCTGGTGGAATGGGAGAACCGGTTGAAGATCAATTACCTGATCAGCGACCTGGAAACCGGCGAGCGCCTGACCCGTGGTGTTTCCGTACAGGTCGCCGTCGACATGAGCAATCGCGAAATGCAGTTGGCCTCGCCGAAGGTATTTACCGACGCCGTGGCGAGGGCCTTACCATGATTTCCGGCCCTGTAGGAGCGAGCCTGCTCGCGATGGTCGCTAACGATGACGCTGGGCGCCTGTCACCCCGCGGTGCCCTCAGGTTTTTCGCGAGCATGCTCGCTCCTACAGTGTTCTGGCTGTTACTGGGCACTCCTGGGCTGGCCAACGCCTTCGACCTGCAACAGCTCAGCGAGCAACTGGCCAGGCCCGATGTCATCCACGGCAACTTCATCCAGGAAAAACGCCTGCGTGCCCTGCCCCAGCCACTGACCAGCAAGGGCACTTTCGTCCTGGCGAAGAATCACGGGTTGTTGTGGCTACTGAAAACGCCATTGCAACAGGACTACCGCATCACCCCCACAGGCATTGCCCGGCGTGATGCCGGCGGCTGGCAGATGTTGCCGGGCAAGAGCGCCGGCGCTGAGCAGAACCGCTTGTTCCTGGCCGTCCTGCAAGGCGACAGCAGCGGCCTGCAACGAGATTTCGAGCTGTCGCTCAGTGGCGACGCACAGAACTGGACACTGAGGTTGACGCCACGCTCGATGCTGCTCAAGCAGGTGTTCAACCAGATCAACATCACCGGCGGCGAACTGGTCCACAGCATCGAGCTGCTGGAAACCCAAGGTGACAGCACGCTGTTGCGCATGCAAGACAGCACCAGCGCGCTACCGTTAAGCGACACGGAGCAGCATGACTTTGCCGAGTGAGCGCAGGCTGCCCTGGCTGTTCCTGATCCTGCTGCTGGCAGTGCTGGCGCTCGCCGGCTGGCAATGGCGCGACGGCGCCCCGCTGTCGGCCAACCTGATGGAGCTGGTGCCCGGCACCGCGCCCGATGCGCTGGAACTGCGTGCCGAACAACGCATGCAGGAACCGCTGAATCGCGAAATGCTGGTGCTGGTTGGCCACACCGATCGCCAGCAAGCCATTGCCATGGCGCAAACACTGGGCGATCAGTGGCAAGCCAGCGGCCTGTTCGACAAGGTCCAATGGAACCTGCAAGCCGACTTGCCGGCCTTGCGCACGCAACTGCTGCAAGGCCGATTGGCCATGCTCGCGGCAGAAGATCGCGAACAACTGATCGAACACCCCGATGCCTTTATCCAGCAACGGGTGCAGGCGCTGTTTGACCCCTTCACCGGTTTCAGCCTGGTGCCGAGCCAGGATGACTGGCTGGGCCTGACCGGGCGCATCCAGAACAGCCAGCCACAGCACGGTGCCGTGCAACTGGACATTGGCAGTGGCGCCTTGATCGCCGAAGCGGATGGCAAGCACTGGGTGCTGCTGCGGGCGCGCGCCACCGGCAATGCTTTCGACATGAACCTGCCACTGCAGGTCGCCGACCTCCTCCAGCACAGCCGTGAGGAGGCCGCACGAGACGATGTGCAACTGCTCGCCGCGAGTGGTTTGTTGTATGCGGCTAACGGCCAGCGCCAGGCTTCCCGTGAGATGACCTGGGTGGGGGGCGGTGCCACTGTCGGGATCCTGCTGTTGCTGTTGCTGGCCTTCCGTCGCTGGCGTGTCGTGCTGGCGTTTGTCCCGGTGCTGGTGGGCATGCTGTTCGGCGCGGTGGCCTGCGTGGCATTGTTCGGCCACATGCATGTGATGACGCTGGTGTTGGGTTCGAGTCTGATCGGTGTCGCCGTCGATTACCCGCTGCATTACCTGTCCAAGAGCTGGAGCCTGAAACCCTGGCACAGCTGGCCGGCGCTACGCCTGACCTTGCCAGGCCTGACCCTGAGCCTGATCACCAGCGCCATCGGCTACCTGGCCCTGGCCTGGACGCCCTTCCCGGCGCTGACCCAGATTGCCGTGTTCTCGGCGGCGGGACTGCTCGGTGCCTATTTGTCCGCGGTGTGCCTGCTGCCGGCGCTGCTCAAGGGCGCCGAACTGCGCCCGGCGCAATGGCCACTGCGCCTTAGCGAGTTCTTACTGGGACGCCGCGAAGCGTTGCTCAGGCATTTGAGCACACCGGTATTGCTGGCACTGCTGATCGCTTTTTGTGCCGGCGGCCTGGTGCAGCTTGAGGCCCGCAACGACATCCGCCAATGGGTGGGCGCCCCGCAGCAGTTGACTGACGAAGCGCAGACCATTGCGCGAATCACGGGCTATCAACCCACCAGCCAGTTTTTCCTGGTGCAGGCGGCCGATCAACAGCAACTGCTCGAGCGCCAGGGCGCCCTGAGTGAACGCCTGGATCAATTGGTTGGCCTGCAGAAACTCCAGGGTTACCTGTCGCTCAATCAACTGGTCAGCCCGCCCAGCGAACAACGCAAGGTGCGCGAGGCGCTGGGCAGATTGTCGGCGTTCTGGCAGCCGTTGCTCGAGGTGGGCGTACCGGCACAGGCGCTGCAAGCAGAGTTGAGCCAGTTGCAGGCCCTGCCCATCGAAGACATCGACAGCGCACTGGCCGGCCCGTTGGCCGAGCCTTATCGCCTGTTGTGGCTGGGGCCGACCGCTAACGGCGTGGCGGCGATGGTCAGCTTGCAGGGCCTGAACAATCCTGCTCTGTTGCGGGTACAGGCCGAGGATTTGCCAGGCGTGAAGCTGGTGGATCGACTGGGCGAGTTGAATAACGTGTTCGCCGCCACCCAGGTCAGTGCCGCAGAACTGAAACTCGCCTCCTGCGTATTGATCGTGCTGGTGCTTGCCCTGCCGTTCGGTCTTGGCGGCGCGTTACGCATTGTGTCCCTGCCATTGCTGGCGGCGTTGTGCAGCCTGGCCAGTCTCGGCTGGCTGGGACAGCCATTGACCCTCTTCAGCCTGTTCGGCCTGCTGCTGGTAACGGCGATCAGTGTCGACTATGCCATCCTCATGCGCGAACAAGTCGGCGGCGCCGCCGTGAGCCTGCTGGGCACCTTGTTGGCCGCACTGACCACCTGGCTGTCCTTCGGCCTGCTGGCAGTGTCGAGCACGCCAGCGGTGAGCAACTTCGGCCTGTCGGTAAGCCTGGGCCTGATCTTCAGCTTCCTGCTGGCGCCCTGGGCCGGTCGCCAGGCGCATGCCGCCAGTCTCACGGAACCGACAACATGATGATCGCGCTGTTTTGGGCGATGGCCCTGGTACTGTTCGCCTTAGCGACCCGGGTCGGTCGCCATTTCGGCCTGATTCCAATCGTCAGCCAGTTGCTGCTGGCGACCCTCGGCTTGCCATTGCTGATGTACTTCTGGATCGAACCGCAATGGCAACTGAGTGGCGCGGCGCTGGTGTCACCGTCCTGGCTGAAGAACCTCTACAGCTTGAGTTTCGCGCTGCTGCTGGGCTACATCCTCAGCGACGTGATCGATCTGCAACTGGACCGCCAGAGCCTGAAAATCGCCCTGCCGAGTTTCTGCATTCCGTTTGCCTGCGGCCTGGCCACGGCCATCTGGCTGCTGCCACCGCAACCCTGGATCAGTTCGCTGGCGGTCGGCCTGCTGTTCGCCATTACCGCGATCCCGGTGTTGTACCTGTACCTGCGACACATCGCTTACCCGCACGCCGCCACCCGGCGACTGGTGCAGACTGCGATTATCATCGACCTGACTTGCTGGACCCTGTTCGCCTTCGCCCAAGGCAGCCTGCACCTGAGCAGCCTGTTGCTACCCTTGGCCGGCGCATGCCTGCCCGTGCTCCTGCGGTTACTGGGCCTGCGTCAAACCTGGCTGTACAGCCTGGGCTTTTTCGCACTGCTGGTAGTCGCCGAACACTACAAGCTCAATGCCCTTATTTTCGGCATCGGTTATGTACTGGTCATGGCGGCACTCAAGGCGCCGCTGGTCCTGCCGTTGCCGGCAATCTGGATGAGTCGCTTGCAGACGTACATCGCCATACCCCTGATACTCACCTTCGGTATCGTCCAGATCAACGTGCACAGCGCGATGGACAGCCTTGGCTGGGTGCAGCTGGCGGCCCTGCTGCTGCTGCCGATTGCCAGCAAGCTGCTGGGCAACTGGCTTGGCCTTGGCTGGGCCGGTGCCTCGTTCCAGGGCGCCAGCCGCTGGCGTGAAAGCATATTGCTGAACATTCGCGGCTTGAGCGAGATCGTCTTCCTCAACCTGCTGCTGCAACAACAGCTCATCAGCCCGGCGCTGTACTTTGCGTTGATGCTGATGGGCCTGGTCGCGACCGTGCTGCCGGCACTGGCCGGCATGCACCGCATCCCATTGATAGCTGCCGCCCCGGCAAGGAGCCCCCATGCCAATCGTTGAAATGCAACGTCGCCAGATCGTGGTCATCGGTGCAGGTCCGTCCGGCGCCATCGCCGCCGCGCTGCTCAAGCGCAAGGGACATGATGTACTGGTGATCGAGCGCCAGCATTTCCCGCGCTTTTCGATCGGCGAAAGCCTGCTGTCGCACTGCCTGGATTTCGTCGAAGAAGCGGGCATGCTCGATGCCGTCAATGCTGCGGGCTTCCAACTGAAAACCGGGGCCGCGTTTGCCTGGGGCGAGCGTTACAGTACGTTCGATTTCGGCGACACATTCACTCAGGGCAAGCCGACGACTTTTCAGGTCCAGCGCGCGGATTTCGACAAACTGCTGGCCGATCAGGCCGCACTGCAAGGCGTGGAAATCCGCTATGGCGAAACCATCGTCAGCGTCGATATCGACCAGGCCAAACCGCTGCTTGGCGTACGTCGCGAAGACGGCACCGAGTACCGCATAGAGGCTGACTTCATGCTCGACGCCAGCGGATACGGTCGCGTCCTCCCGCGCTTGCTTGACCTTGAAGCACCGTCGAATTTCCCGGTGCGCCAGGCTGTGTTCACTCATGTCGAAGACCACATCGACCACCCGAACTTCGATCGCACCAAGATCCTCATCACCACCCATCCTGTCCAGCGTGACATCTGGTTCTGGACCATTCCGTTCAGCGGCGGCCGCTGCTCGGTCGGCGTGGTGGCCGCCGCGCAACATTTCGAAGGTCGCAGCGATAACCTCGACGATTGCCTGCGCGGCTTCATTGCCGAGACGCCCAGCCTGGCCAGGGTACTGGACAACGCCGTATGGGACACGCCAGCACGCACCATCGGCGGTTACTCCGCCAACGTGAAAACCCTGCACGGGCCTGGTTTTGCGTTGCTGGGTAATGCGGCGGAATTCCTCGACCCGGTGTTTTCCTCTGGCGTGACCATCGCCATGCGCTCGGCGAGCATGGCCGCCGGGGTGCTGCACCGCCAGCTGCAAGGCGAGTCCGTGGACTGGCAACGTGAATTCGCCGAACCGCTCAAGCGCGGGGTCGATACGTTCCGCTGCTACGTCGAGGGCTGGTACGCCGGGACTTTCCAGGACGTGATTTACTACCCGGATGGCAATGCGGAAATCCGCCGCATGATCAGCTCGATCCTCGCCGGCTATGCCTGGGACGAGCGCAATCCATTCGTCGCCGAACCGAAACGTCGCCTGCGGATGTTGTCAGAACTCTGTGCAAGGGATGCGACATGAGCGACTTGAGCAACGTGCTGCGCAAGCCCGTTGAAGGGTGTGCCTGATGATTCGAGTTCTGCTGCTCGGCTGCATCCTGCTGCTGAGCGCCTGCGCGAGCCAGGCGCCACTGCCCGCGCAGACCCCAAGCATGGCGTTGCCGCTGCAATTGCACATCCAGCGCCTGCAGGCCGAACAACGCCAGGACTGGGTACTGGTCATCCAGCGTGAAGGCCCTGCCATACGCTGGTCGATGATGGACTTGCTGGGTATTCCGCAGGCCCGCCAGAAACTGGTCGATAGCCATTGGCAAGCCGATGGCCTGTTGCCGCCTAACCCGGAAGCCCGTGAGCTGTTCGCCGCGTTGCTGTTTGCACTGACCCCCAGGGATGAACTGCCTGGCAACTATCCAAAGGCGTGGCAATACGGGGCGCAACGCTCGCTGCCAGCGCGCTGGGACGTCCGTTATTCACAACCATTGAGCTTCGAATTGAATTTGCCCAAAGGCCCGAAATATCTAATCACCCCCCTGAGCGGTGACGCACCATGACGGCTTACCTCAATGCCCTCGGGGTCGTCTGCGCCCTGGGCCGTGACAAACACGAAGTCGCCCGCCACCTGTTCGCCGGCGATTGCTCAGGCATGCGCAGCGAAGCCGGCTGGGTGCCGGAGCGGTCATTACCGGTGGGCGCGGTGCGTGGCGATCTCGTGCCGATTCCCGCGGAACTGGCCTGCCAACGCAGTCGTAACAATCAATTGCTGATGGAGGCCACACTGCAAATTCGCGGTGACATCGATCAGGCCATCCAGACCTACGGCCGCGACCGCATCGGCATCGTGCTGGGCACCAGTACGTCGGGCATCGACGAAGCCAGCCAGAGCCTGGCCCGCTACGTGCGCGAACAGCAATTTCCGGCGCAATACGACTATCAGCAACAGGAACTCGGCGCACCGGCAAATTTTCTCGCCGACTGGCTGCAAGTAAGCGGCCCGGCCTATGTGATTTCCACCGCCTGCACCTCCAGCGCACGCGCATTGATGAGCGCCCAGCGCCTGCTCGATCTGGGCGTGTGCGATGTGGTGCTGTGCGGTGGAGTCGACACATTGTGCAAGCTGACGCTCAACGGCTTTTCGGCACTCGAAGCGGTGTCCGGGCAACGCTGCAATCCGTTTTCAGTGAACCGCAACGGCATCAACATCGGCGAGGCCGCCGTGCTGTTCCTGATGAGCAAGCAGCCTGGCGACAGCCAGCCGATTACCCTGCTTGGCAGTGGCGCCAGTTCCGATGCGCACCACATTTCCGCGCCAGAACCCACCGGCCGCGGCGCCCAACAGGCAATGCGCAAGGCCTTGAGCCGGGCCAGTCTGCGGCCTGAGCAAATCGCCTACCTGAACCTGCATGGCACCGCCACCCAACACAACGACGCCATGGAAAGCCACGCAGTGGCGGCGGTGTTCCCGGCCGGCGTGCCCTGTTCTTCGACCAAGCCCATGACCGGTCATACCCTTGGCGCGGCCGGCGCGCTGGAAGCCGCCTTCTGCTGGTTGAGCCTGAGTGACGACAACCGCAAGCACCTCCTGGCCCCACATGTCTGGGACGGCCAGGCCGATCCCGAG
This sequence comes from Pseudomonas sp. PSB11, assembly GCF_014596605.1. Classification (NCBI taxonomy): domain Bacteria; kingdom Pseudomonadati; phylum Pseudomonadota; class Gammaproteobacteria; order Pseudomonadales; family Pseudomonadaceae; genus Pseudomonas; species Pseudomonas sp. PSB11. The sequence continues at coordinate 71,752 of NZ_NOIO01000012.1, read as the reverse complement.
CTACCTGCCCTCAAATGGGTGACTCCCGCCGATCGCCTGGCGTCCATTGGACCTCGCTACCTGATGAGCAATTCCTTCGCCTTCGGTGGCAACAACGTCAGCCTGATTATCGGAGACGCCCCATGATTGACTGGCCGCTCGCCGAACTGCTGCCCCATGCTGGCGACATGATTCTCATCGAGCAGATCCTGGCATTCGATGAAGAGCAGATTCACACACGCCTCAGGGTCAAGCCCGACGGTCTGTTCAACCTCCCCGACGGCAGCCTGCCGGCCTGGGTCGGGATTGAACTGATGGCCCAGAGCGTCGCGGCCTTCGCAGGTTGCCATGCGCGCCAGCGCGGCGATGCAACGCAGCTGGGCTTTTTGCTCGGCTCTCGCAAGTTCGAATGCAACGTCGACCGTTTTCCCGCCGGCACCGAACTGACCCTGCATGGCATCCGCTCGCTGGAAGATGACAACGGCATGGGCGTGTTCGAGTGCCACATCAACGCACCCGGCATTCACGCCAGCGCCCGCCTGAACGTGTATCGCCCGCCTCAGGCGGCTCAATATCTTGATGAATCCGAAGGAGTCCAGTCATGACTGAATTCGTACTGGTCACCGGTTCCAGCCGTGGCATCGGCCGCGCGATTGCCCTGCGCCTGGCCCAGGCCGGGCATGACATCGTGCTGCATTGCCGCAGTGGCCTGGCGGATGCCCAAGCTGTACAAGTGGAAATCGAGGCCCTGGGTCGCACTGCGCGCATCCTGCAATTCGATGTGTCCGACCGCGCCCGCTGCAAAGCCATCCTTGAGGCCGACGTCGACACCCATGGCGCGTACTATGGCGTGGTGCTCAACGCCGGGCTGACGCGTGACGGTGCTTTTCCGGCGCTGAGCGAGGATGATTGGGATAAGGTGATGCGCACCAACCTCGACGGTTTCTACAACGTGCTGCACCCGGTGATGATGCCGATGATCCGTCGGCGCGCCGCCGGGCGAATCGTGTGCATCACGTCGGTGTCCGGCTTGATCGGCAATCGCGGTCAGGTCAACTACAGCGCTTCGAAGGCCGGGTTGATCGGCGCGGCGAAGGCGTTGGCGATCGAGTTGGGCAAGCGCAAGATCACCGTCAACTGTGTCGCACCCGGCCTGATCGACACAGCCATGCTCGATGAAAACGTGCCGGTGGAAGAAATGATGAAAATGATCCCCGCACAACGCATGGGCACCCCTGAAGAGGTGGCCGGCGCGGTGAATTTCCTGATGTCGGCGGAAGCCTCGTACATCACCCGGCAGGTGCTGGCCGTCAACGGAGGCCTGTGCTGATGAAACGTGTCGTCGTCACCGGCATGGCCGGCATCACCTCGCTGGGCAGCGATTGGGCAACCATCGCCGACCACTTCGCAGCCAACCGCAGCGGCATTCGCCGCATGGACGAATGGGACCGCTTCACTGAACTCAATACGCGCCTGGCCGGGCCTATCGATGACTTCATCGTGCCGAGCCACTGGACGCGCAAACAACTGCGCAGCATGGGCCGCGTTTCACGACTGGCCGTGGGCGCTGCGGAGCGGGCGTTGGCCGATGCCGGATTGCTCGATGACGAATCGATCAAGGACGGACGCATGGGTGTTGCCTGCGGGTCCTCCACGGGCAGCACCGACGAGATCAAGGCATTCGGCAACATGCTGCTCAACTCGGTGGCCGAAGGCCTGAACGCCAATTCCTACGTGCGCATGATGCCCCACACCACGGCGGCCAACATCAGCATCTTTTTCGGCCTCACCGGCCGCCTGATCCCCACCTCCAGCGCCTGCACCAGCGGCAGCCAGGGCATCGGCTATGCCTATGAAGCCATCAAGTTCGGGCGCCTGCCGCTGATGCTCGCCGGCGGCGCCGAAGAACTGTGCCCGACCGAAGCTATGGTGTTCGATGCGCTCTACGCCACCAGCCTGAAAAACAACGCACCGCACACTACCCCGCGCCCCTATGACAAAGGGCGCGACGGCCTGGTGATCGGTGAAGGCGGCGGCATGCTGGTGCTCGAAGAACTGGAACACGCGCTGGCACGAGGTGCCCGTATTCATGCCGAGCTCGTTGGTTTCGGCAGCAATGCCGACGGCCAGCACACCACCCGCCCGGAGCAAGTCACCATGCGCCGGGCCATGGAGTTGGCCCTGGAAGATGCGGGCTTGAGCCCTGCCGACATCGGCTACGTCAACGGTCACGGCACGGCCACCGAACAGGGCGACATCGCCGAAACCCTGGCCACCAGCAGCCTGTTCGGCGAAGACATGCCGATCAGCTCACAAAAAAGCTTCCTCGGCCACACGCTCGGCGCCTGCGGTGCGCTGGAGTCCTGGTTCAGCATTGAAATGATGAACAGCGACCTGTACGCCCATACCCTGAACCTCGACGAAGTCGACCCGCATTGCGGCAAGCTCGACTACCTGCGTGGCGAGTTTAGGCAGATGAGCAATCAGTACGTGATGAACAATAATTTTGCGTTTGGCGGGGTGAATACGTCGCTGATTTTCAAGCGCTGGGCGTAGGCGGCGGGCGCACTTCAATCCCTGTAGGAGCGAGCATGCTCGCGATGGACTAAAGAACGCCGCGTGTCACCAGGAAACAAACGACATCGTTGACGACCATCGCGAGCAGGCTCTCTCCTACACAGGGACGGTGCAGCCTTCATGGTTTCAACGGCTCAACCTTCCTCGTCAACAACTCCACAAACGCCCGCGCCATCGGCGACTTCTGGTCCTTGCGCTGCACCAGCCACACCGCCGACACCGCTGCCGGATCGAGCAGCGGTCGATAGACCACGCCGTCAATGCGCATCCGCTGATAAGACGCCGGCAGCACCGACACACCCAGCCCCGCGGCCACCAATCCAATGATGGTCATCGCCTCGCCGGCCTCCTGGGCGAAGTGGGGGCTGAATCCGGCGTCCCGGGCCAGACTCAGCAGTTGCGCATACAGGCCGCTACCGTAGCTGCGCGGGAAGAATACGAAGGGCTCGAGGGCCAGGGCTGACAGGAACAAGCCCTCCTCACTGTTCTTCACCAGCGGATGCTTGGAGCTGAGCACCGCGACCAGGGGCTCGCGCATCAGTTCGACGACGCTGAGGGAGTCTGGCAGCCCCAGCGGGCGCATGATCCCGACCTCGATCGACTCATCCACCAGCGCATCGGCCACCTGGGTGCTGCTCATTTCCCGCAAATTCAAATGCACCGCCGGAAAGCGCTGGCGAAACGAAAAAATCGCCTGGGGAATCGTTGAGTTGAATGGTGCCGACGAGGTGAAGCCGATTTTCAGTTCGCCCAACTCGCCCAGCTGCGCTCGCCGCGCCACATCCGCCGCCTTGTCGACCTGCGCCAGCACCAGGCGCGCCTCTTCCAGGAACAGTCGACCGGCCTCGCTCAATTCGACCCGACGATTGGTACGCTCGAACAATCGCGCACCCACTTCCTGCTCCAGGGCCTGGATCTGCTGGCTCAGCGGCGGCTGCGAGATGCCAAGGGCCTGCGCAGCTCGGCCGAAGTGCAATTCTTCGGCGACGGCGATGAAGTAACGCAGATGACGCAATTCCATGAAAACCCCATTAGGTCGTTAAAGCTATCAAACAGGTCGAACAATATATTGGATTGAATCATTAGCCAGCTATATGCTTTTTTCATTCCCTGACGGGCTGCGCTCCTCCGAGGTCCACCGTGAAAACTGCTGTCGCTCCACTTACCCATGAAGTTCCTCCCGCCACACCAGTCGATGTGGCTGCCGAGCTGAAAGAGATCTACATCGAAAAAGGCACGCCAGCCTTCATGCGCACGGTGCTGGCGCTGTTTTGCGGCGGCTTCGCGACGTTTGCCCTGCTCTACTGCGTGCAACCGATGATGCCGCTGCTGTCCCACGAATACTCGATCAACGCGGCGCAGAGCAGCCTGATTCTCTCGGTAGCCACGGGCATGCTTGCCATTGGCCTGCTGATCACCGGCCCGATCTCCGATCGCGTCGGGCGCAAACCGGTGATGGTGGCGGCGCTGTTTGCCGCCGCACTGTGCACCATGGCCAGCGCGATGATGCCGAGCTGGCACGGTGTCCTGGCGATGCGCGCGCTGATTGGACTGTCGTTGAGCGGCCTGGCGGCGGTGGCGATGACCTATTTGAGCGAAGAGATTCACCCGCAGCACATCGGCCTCGCCATGGGTTTGTACATCGGCGGCAACGCCATCGGCGGGATGAGCGGGCGTCTTATCACCGATGTCTTGATCGACTTCGTCAGCTGGCACACGGCAATGCTGGTGATCGGAGGCCTGGCACTGATTGCGGCAGCAGTATTCTGGAAAATCCTCCCCGAATCGCGCAACTTCCGCGCCCGCTCGCTGCACCCGCGCAGCCTGGTCGACGGCTTTACCATGCATTTTCGCGATGCCGGGCTACCGCTGCTGTTCCTCGAGGCCTTTGTGCTGATGGGTGCGTTCGTCACCCTGTTCAACTACATCGGCTACCGCCTGCTGGCCGAGCCTTACCACATGGAACAGGCCTTCGTCGGATTACTCTCGGTGGTGTACCTCTCAGGTATCTACAGTTCGGCGAAAATCGGCTCGCTGGCCGACAAAATCGGCCGCCGCAAAGTGCTTTGGAGCACTATCGCGCTGATGATCGGCGGTCTCGCCCTGACGATGTTCACGCCATTGCCGCTGGTCATCATCGGCATGCTGGTCTTCACCTTCGGTTTCTTCGGCGCCCACTCCGTCGCCAGCAGTTGGATCGGCCGCCGTGCCACCAAGGCCAAGGGCCAGGCATCCTCCTTGTACCTGTTCAGCTACTACGCAGGAGGAAGCATCGCCGGCACGGCCGGCGGCGTGTTCTGGCACTGGGCTGGCTGGAATGGAATCGGCTTGTTCATTGGTGGACTGCTGGCCGTGGCATTACTGGTCGCCCTGAAGCTGGCAAAGTTGCCGCCGCTGCATGGTGTAAAAGCCTGAAATCGGCCTCCACAAACAAATGTGGGAGCGAGCCTTCTCGCGAAAGGGCTTCACACTCAACATCCTGGCTGACTGATCCACCGCTTTCGCGAGCAGGCTCGCTCCCACATTGAAGCCGGGCGCTGGTTACTCGTGATACTGCGCCGACAACTCATGCACGGCGCGCAAGAACGCACCCGCATGTTCCGGATCGACTTCCGGAGTAATGCCATGGCCGAGGTTGAACACGTGGCCGCTGCCTTTGCCGTAGCTGGCCAGGATACGCCCGACCTCAGCGCGAATGGCTTCAGGCTTGGCGTAGAGCACGGTCGGGTCCATGTTGCCTTGCAGGGCAACTTTGCTGCCGACACGCTCGCGGGCGCTGCCGATGTCGCACGTCCAGTCCAGACCCAGCGCGTCGGCGCCAGCGTCGGCAATGCTTTCCAGCCACAGGCCGCCGTTCTTGGTAAACAGGATGACCGGCACCTTGCGGCCTTCGTGCTCGCGGATCAGGCCGCTGACGATTTTGCGCATATAAGCCAGGGAGAATTCCTGGTACGCCGCCGCCGAGAGGCTGCCGCCCCAGCTGTCGAAGATCTGTACCGCTTGCGCGCCGGCCAGGATCTGGCCGTTGAGGTAGCTGGTGACCGTCTGCGCGAGCTTGTCCAGAAGCAGGTGCAAGGCTTGCGGGTTGTCGTAGAGCATGGTTTTGGTCTTGCGGTAGTCTTTCGACGAGCCACCTTCGACCATGTAGGTAGCCAGTGTCCATGGGCTGCCGGCGAAGCCGATCAGCGGCACGCGGCCGTTCAGTTCACGGCGAATGGTGCTGACCGCGTCCATCACATAACCCAGGTCTTTCTGCGGATCAGGAATCGGCAGGGCTTCGATGTCGGCCAGGGTGCTGACGACCTTCCTGAAGCGCGGGCCTTCGCCGGTTTCGAAGTACAGGCCCTGGCCCATGGCATCGGGAATGGTCAGGATGTCGGAGAAGAGGATCGCCGCGTCCAGTTGCGGATAGCGGTCGAGCGGCTGCAGCGTGACTTCGCAAGCGAACGCCGGGTTCATGCACAGGCTCATGAAATCGCCGGCCTTGGCACGGCTGGCGCGGTATTCAGGCAGGTAGCGACCGGCCTGACGCATCATCCACACGGGAGTGACGTCTACGGGTTGCTTGAGCAGGGCGCGCAGGAAACGGTCGTTCTTCAGGGCAGTCATGTCGGCATCCGGAAAAAAAGTGCGGGCATTTTCTCAGAGCCGGACGCAAAAGGCACGAATGCAGGTCAGCCTTTTGTCTATCGGGTCAATTTGTCGCGCTGAAACACAGTATTCGCAACACCCGGAAACCAATGTGGGAGCGGGCTTGCTCGCGAAGAGGCCATCACATTCAACGGAGATGTTGACTGGAAAACCGCCTTCGCGAGCAAGCCCGCTCCCACATTTGATTGCATTCCAATTCTGGATTACGGCTTAGACGCCCAGGTAATCCAGGATCCCTTCAGCCGCATTACGGCCTTCGAAGATCGCCGTCACCACCAGGTCAGAGCCGCGAACCATGTCGCCACCGGCGAAGATTTTCGGGTTGCTGGTCTGGTGCTTGTACTGCCCCTGTTCCGGCGCTACTACACGGCCCTGGCTATCGGTCTGGATGCTGAACTGCTCGAACCACGGCGCAGGGCTCGGACGGAAACCGAAGGCGATGACCACGGCGTCGGCCGGGATGATCTCCTCGGAGCCCGGGATCGGCTCGGGGCTGCGACGGCCACGGGCATCCGGCTCGCCGAGACGGGTCTCGACCACCTTCACGCCTTCGACCCTGTCTTCACCGACAATCGCGATCGGCTGGCGGTTGTAGAGGAATTTCACGCCTTCTTCCTTGGCGTTCTTCACCTCTTTGCGCGAGCCCGGCATGTTCGCTTCGTCACGACGATAGGCACAGGTTACCGACTTGGCACCCTGGCGGATCGAAGTACGGTTGCAGTCCATCGCGGTGTCGCCACCGCCGAGTACCACGACCTTCTTGCCTTTCATGTCGACGAAATCTTCCGGCGACTTTTCGAAGCCCAGGTTGCGGTTGACGTTGGCGATAAGGAAGTCCAGGGCGTCGTACACGCCCGGCAGGTCTTCACCGGCAAAGCCGCCCTTCATGTAGGTGTAGGTGCCCATGCCCATGAAAACGGCATCGTATTCTTCGAGCAGTTGCTCCATGGTCACGTCCTTGCCCACCTCGGTGTTGAGGCGGAACTGGATGCCCATGCCGGTGAAGACTTCGCGGCGATTGCTCAGCACGGTCTTTTCAAGCTTGAACTCGGGGATGCCGAAGGTCAGCAGGCCACCGATTTCCGGGTTCTTGTCGAAAACCACCGGCGTCACGCCGCCACGCACCAGCACGTCGGCACAGCCCAGGCCCGCCGGGCCCGCGCCGATGATCGCGACACGCTTGCCGGTCGGCTTGACCTTGGACATGTCCGGGCGCCAGCCCATGGCGAACGCGGTGTCGGTGATGTACTTCTCCACCGAACCGATGGTCACCGCGCCGAAACCGTCGTTCAGGGTGCAGGCACCCTCGCACAGACGGTCTTGCGGGCACACCCGGCCGCAGACTTCCGGCAGGGTGTTGGTCTGGTGGGACAGCTCGGCGGCCTGGAGGATGTTGCCCTCGGCCACCAGTTTCAGCCAGTTGGGAATGAAGTTGTGCACCGGGCACTTCCATTCGCAATACGGGTTACCACAACCCAGGCAGCGGTGGGCCTGGTCGGCCGACTGCTGGGGTTTGAACGGTTCGTAGATTTCCACGAACTCTTTCTTGCGTTGACGCAACAGTTTCTTCTTCGGATCCTTGCGCCCGACCTCGATGAACTGGAAGTCATTATTCAGACGTTCAGCCATTTTAAAACCTCATCAAACTCTTCAGGCGCATATCACTGCGGGTTGGCACGGGTGCTGGAAAGCAACGATTTCAGGGAGGCAGCCTTGGGCTTGACCAACCAGAAACGACGCACGTAATCATCGAGGTTCTCGGCGAGTTCACGACCCCACTCGCTGTCGGTTTCCTCGACGTACTCGTTCAGCACGCGTTGCAAATGGCTGCGGTAGGCTTCCATCGCCTCGCCGCTGATCCGCTGGATTTCCACCAGTTCGTGGTTGACCCGGTCAACGAAGGTGTTGTCCTGGTCGAGCACGTAGGCGAAACCGCCGGTCATGCCAGAGCCGAAGTTATAACCGGTCTTGCCCAGGACGCAGACGAAACCACCGGTCATGTACTCGCAGCAGTGATCGCCAGTGCCTTCCACGACGGTGTGGGCACCGGAGTTACGCACGGCGAAACGCTCACCCGCGGTACCGGCGGCGAACAACTTGCCGCCAGTGGCGCCGTACAGGCAGGTGTTGCCGATGATGGCACTGTCCTGGGTCTTGTAGAGGCTGCCCTTGGGCGGAACGATCACCAGCTTGCCGCCGGTCATGCCCTTGCCGACGTAGTCGTTGGCGTCACCTTCCAGGTACATGTTCAGGCCGCCGGCGTTCCATACACCGAAGCTCTGGCCGGCCGTGCCCTTGAAGCGGAACGTGATAGGCGCATTGGCCATGCCCTGGTTGCCGTGCTTACGGGCGATGTCGCCGGAGATCCGCGCGCCGATGGAACGGTCGCAGTTGCAGATATCCAGTTCGAACTCCGCGCCGCTCTTGTCGTTGATCGCCGAGGTGGCCATCTCGACCATTTTCTCGGCAAGCAGGCCCTTGTCGAACGGTGGGTTGCGGTCTACGCCACAGAACTGCGGTTTGTCCGCCGGCACGTGGTCGCTGCCCAGCAACGGGGTCAGGTCGAGGTGATGCTGCTTGGCGGTCTGGCCTTCGAGGACTTCCAGCAGATCGGTACGGCCGATCAACTCTTCGAGGGAGCGCACGCCCAGCTTGGCCAGCCACTCACGGGTCTCTTCGGCGACGTAGGTGAAGAAATTCACCACCATGTCGACGGTACCGATGTAGTGATCCTTGCGCAGCTTCTCGTTCTGGGTCGCGACGCCGGTGGCGCAGTTGTTCAGGTGGCAGATGCGCAGGTATTTGCAGCCCAGGGCGATCATTGGTGCGGTGCCGAAGCCGAAACTTTCAGCGCCGAGGATGGCTGCCTTGATCACGTCGAGGCCGGTCTTCAGGCCGCCGTCGGTCTGCACCCGGACTTTGCCGCGCAGGTCGTTGCCGCGCAGGGTCTGGTGGGTTTCGGCCAGGCCGAGTTCCCACGGAGCGCCCGCGTATTTGATCGAGGTCAGTGGCGATGCGCCGGTGCCGCCATCGTAGCCGGAGATGGTGATCAAGTCCGCGTAGGCCTTGGCCACACCGGCGGCGATGGTGCCGACGCCCGCTTCCGCTACCAGCTTCACCGAAACCAGCGCCTTCGGGTTGACCTGCTTGAGGTCGAAAATCAGCTGCGACAAGTCTTCGATCGAATAGATGTCGTGGTGCGGCGGTGGCGAAATCAGGGTCACGCCCGGCACTGCATAACGCAGCTTGGCGATCAGGCCGTTGACCTTGCCGCCTGGCAGCTGACCACCTTCGCCCGGCTTGGCGCCTTGGGCAACCTTGATCTGCAGCACTTCAGCGTTGACCAGGTACTCCGGGGTCACACCGAAACGGCCAGTCGCAACCTGCTTGATTTTCGAGCTCTTGATGGTGCCGTAGCGCGCCGGGTCTTCACCACCTTCACCGGAGTTGGAACGCGCACCGAGGCGGTTCATGGCTTCGGCCAGGGCTTCGTGAGCTTCAGGCGACAGGGCGCCCAGCGAGATACCGGCGGAGTCGAAGCGCTTGAGCACCGATTCCAGCGGTTCGATTTCGCTCATGTCCAGCGGGGTGTCGAGGGTCTTGACCTTGAGCAGGTCACGGATCATCGACACCGGGCGGTTATCGACCAGCGAGGTGTATTCCTTGAACTTGCTGTAGTCGCCCTGCTGCACGGCGGCTTGCAGGGTGTTGACCACGTCCGGGTTGTACGCGTGATATTCGCCACCGTGGACGAACTTCAGCAGGCCGCCTTGCTGGATCGGCTTGCGCGGGCTCCAGGCTTCGGTGGCCAAGGCTTTCTGCTCGGCTTCGATGTCGACAAATCGCGCACCCTTGATGCGGCTTGGCACGCCCTTGAAGCTCAGGTTGCAGACTTCCTCGGACAGGCCGATGGCTTCGAACAACTGTGCGCCACGGTACGAAGTGATGGTCGAGATGCCCATCTTCGAGAGGATCTTGAGCAGGCCCTTGGTGATGCCTTTACGGTAGTTCTTGAACACCTCGTAGAGGTCGCCCAACACTTCACCGGTACGGATCAGGTCGCCCAGCACTTCGTAGGCCAGGAACGGATAAACGGCAGAGGCACCGAAACCGATCAACACGGCGAAGTGATGCGGATCGCGAGCAGTCGCGGTTTCCACCAGGATGTTGGAGTCGCAACGCAGGCCCTTCTCGGTCAGGCGGTGGTGTACCGCGCCGGTAGCCAGGGAGGCGTGGATCGGCAACTTGCCCGGGGCAATGTGACGGTCACTCAGGACGATCTGCGTACGACCGGCGCGCACGGCTTCTTCAGCCTGATCGGCAACGTTGCGGATCGCCGCTTCGAGGCCGACGCTTTCGTCGTAGTTGAGGTCGATTTTCTGGCGTTCGAAGCCCGGACGATCGAGGTTCATCAGCGAGCGCCACTTGGCCGGGGAAATGACCGGCGAGCTGAGGATCACGCGCGACGCGTGTTCCGGAGACTCCTGGAAGATGTTGCGCTCGGCACCGAGGCAGATTTCCAGCGACATGACGATGGCTTCACGCAGCGGGTCGATCGGCGGGTTGGTCACCTGCGCGAACTGCTGGCGGAAATAGTCGTAAGGCGTACGCACGCGCTGGGACAGCACGGCCATCGGCGTATCGTCGCCCATCGAGCCCACGGCTTCGTAGCCTTGCTCGCCAAGCGGGCGCAGCACCTGGTCGCGCTCTTCGAACGTGACCTGGTACATCTTCATGTATTGCTTGAGCTGGTCGACGTCGTAGAACGCCGAACCGTGGTCGTTGTCTTCCATGGTCGCCTGGATACGCAGGGCGTTCTTGCGCAGCCATTGCTTATACGGATGACGTGACTTGAGACGGTTGTCGATGGCATCGGTGTCGAGGATCTGACCGGTCTCGGTGTCCACGGCAAAGATCTGGCCAGGCCCCACGCGCCCCTTGGCGATCACGTCTTCAGGCTGGTAGTTCCAGACACCGATTTCCGAAGCCAGGGTGATGAAACCGTTCTTGGTGGTGACCCAGCGCGCCGGACGCAGGCCGTTACGGTCGAGCAGGCACACTGCGTAGCGACCGTCGGTCATTACCACGCCCGCCGGGCCGTCCCACGGCTCCATGTGCATTGAGTTGTACTCGTAGAACGCACGCAGGTCCGGGTCCATGGTCTCGACGTTCTGCCACGCAGGCGGAATGATCATCCGCACGCCGCGGAACAGGTCGATACCACCGGTGACCATCAGCTCGAGCATGTTGTCCATGCTCGAGGAGTCGGAACCGACACGGTTGACCAGCGGGCCGAGTTCTTCCAGATCCATCAGATCGTTGGCGAACTTGGTGCGACGGGCCACGGCCCAGTTGCGGTTGCCGGTGATGGTGTTGATCTCGCCGTTGTGCGCCAGGAAGCGGAACGGTTGGGCCAGCGGCCATTTCGGCAGGGTATTGGTGGAGAAGCGCTGGTGGAACACGCAAATCGAGGTTTGCAGGCGCTCATCGCTCAGGTCTGGATAGAAGGCGGTCAGGTCCGCCGGCATCATCAGGCCTTTATAGATAATGGTCTTGTGCGAAAAGCTGCAGACGTAGTGGTCGGTATCGGCGGCGTTGGCCACCGATGAACGACGACGAGAGGTGAACAGCTTGACGGCCATGTCCTGGTCGCTCAGGCCTTCGCCACCGATGAACACCTGCTCGATCTGTGGCAGGCGCTCAAGGGCCAGGCGGCCGAGGACGCTGGTGTCGATCGGCACTTTGCGCCAGCCGACCAACTGCAGGCCGGCAGCCAGGATCTCGCGGTTCATGTTCTCGCGAGCGGCTTGGGCCTTGACCGGGTCCTGGTTGAAGAAAACCATGCCCACCGCGTATTGCTTGGGCAGTTCGACGCCGAAGGTTTCCTGGGCGATGGCTCGCAGGAACACGTCCGGCTTTTGTATCAGCAGACCGCAACCGTCACCGGTCTTGCCGTCAGCATTAATCCCACCGCGGTGGGTCATGCAGGTCAGGGCCTCGATGGCCGTTTGCAAAAGGGTATGACTGGGCTCGCCCTGCATATGGGCAATCAGGCCGAAACCGCAGTTATCCTTGAATTCATCTGGTTGGTACAGACCTGCTTTCATAGACACTTTCTCACCAGGCTGCCCCTTATCGAGGCAAATTTCTTTTCAATTCAACCACTTACCATCCGCGCCGAACGTACGCCAGCTTTGCGGGGGCAAAAGGGAGGTCATTGTACACACCGACACTTGGCCTCACAAATTTGGCGACGAAATGTCGCAAATCTATGTCGCATTTGTGAAAGGTTTAAAGCGATCTGCTGTGCTAGTCAAAACTTTTTTTAATTTTGACCGCTACGACTCAAAGACTACTGTGACGCAGACACCACAAGGCACGCAGCCCGGAAGGTTGCGCGCACTTGTAGAAATTTTGAGGTGCTTGGAGAGGCGGCCTGGGTAAGGCCGCCGAATCTTCAGCGAGTTGTTGCCAGTTCCTGTTGGACGCTGGCGACAGTGCGAGGCCAAGGTTTACCAGCCTGGACCTTCGCTGGCAAGGCCTTGATGGCGGAAACGGCTGCATCACGATTGGCGAAGTTGCCATAGGTGATCACGTAGAGCGGTTTGCCGTTGAGGACTTTCTTGAAATAACGGTACTCGCCGCCTTGCTCCTTGACGAAGCTTTGCGCGGCCGTTTCCGAGCTGGTGCCGAGGATCTGCACCACGTAGTTGCCCGGCGCCTGACCGGCGTACCAGGTGCCACCGGCAGCCTTGGCAGCGGTCGCTGGCTTCTCGGCCGGCTTGGCAGCAACGGCGGCTGGCTTGGCTGGCGCTGGAGCTGGAGCCGGCTTGGCAACCGGAGCAGGCGCTGGCTTGGCGGTAGCGACCTGGGTCGGTGCAGGCGTCGGTTTGGCGGTTGGCGTGGGCGCAGGACCGGCTGGAACACCCGCTGGCGGTGCAATGGTGGTCACGGTCGGCGGCGTCGCGCTGGAACCCTCGACCGGCACGCCGTCATCGCCCTCGGTAATGCCACCCGCCGCTTCGGCCAATGGCGCCCGCATGACGGGCTGCGAATTACCGACCAACGGCAATGGCGTTGGTTGCGTATTGCCCGCGAACTCGACGGCCGGAGCACCGCCCGACGAACCCTGGCCAAGCGGCAGTTGCGCCTGTTCATTGGCAGGCGCACCCGTGGTCGGTGCCTTGCTGCGACCGGGCATCAACCAGGCGGCGGCTACCGCGACCACAACGACGGCGGAAATTGCCAATACGTGTTTCTTCGGCATATTGAACCCCATACTTGGACGCTTCACCGCTGAGCGGCTGGCAATCATGGCTTCGATCATCGCATCGCGGGCAACCTGATTGATGTTGCCAGGCCAACCCTCGGAGCTTTCGTGAATATCAGAGATCTGATTTACAGTGAAAAGTTCGATACCCCGGCCGGCGCCTTCAAGCCGCTGCTCCAGGTATTCACGCGTTTCCTCTTCGGTGTAAGGCTGCAGCTCGATAACGTGGAAGCGTTCTTCCTCAAGTTGCAAGGCCTCAAGCTGAGCGATCATCGAGGACTCGCCGAACAGGAACACATGCGGGCGGCCTTCCGGAGCTCCTGCGGCCAGGGCCATCAAGGCTTCAAGCGCAGACTCGTCGAGCTGCTCGGCGTCATCGACCAGCAGATAGACTTCCTGCCCAGTCAGAGCAAGCTGCACCACCTGTTTCAGAATTGCCCCGATCTCAGCCTGGGCAACGTCCAGTGCCTGGGCAACCTGGCGCAACACGCCAGCCGAATCACCAGCACCACGGGCGGAAACCACCACGCTTTGCACGGTCTGCTTGTTGGTACTGGCCACCAGGGCCTGACGCAGCAGGGTCTTGCCACTGCCATGCGGACCTGTGACCACCAACAGCAACTGGCTGTAACGCGCCAGATGGTGCAACTGCCCCAGCACCGGCTTGCGCTGGGCAGGGAAAAACTTGAAGCCAGGGACCCGTGGAGCAAAAGGGTCATGACTCAACTGGTAGTGGCCGAGGAAAGCCTCGTCGGCATGCAAACTAGTCATCGCGTTCTTATTAACCTTTAAGCTGAGCCAGGGCGCGGTAATCCGCTCCCAGCGTGGCCTGTAGAACCTCTTTCGGATAATCGTCGGTCACTACCGCTTCGCCCATGTGGCGCAGCAGCACCAGGCGCAAACGACCGTCGATCACTTTCTTGTCAATTGCCATGTGTTCGAGAAAATCGGCTGCCGTCATTTCTTCAGGCGGAATAACCGGCAAGCCGGCGCGCTGGAACAGGCGAATGCCGCGATCGCGTTCCTGTTCGCTGATCCAGCCCAGGCGCGCGGACATCTCCAAAGCCATGACAGTGCCAGCAGCCACCGCTTCACCATGTAGCCAGACACCATAGCCCATGTGGGTCTCGATGGCGTGACCGAAGGTGTGCCCCAGGTTGAGCGTTGCCCGTACTCCCGTCTCTTTCTCGTCGGCGCCGACCACGGCAGCCTTGGCCGCACAGGAGCGCTCGATGGCATAGGTGAGGGCTTGCTGATCCAGGTTGCGCAGGCGGTCGACGTTGTCTTCGAGCCAGGTCAGGAACGGCTCATCGCAGATCAACCCGTACTTGATGACTTCGGCCAGGCCGGCGGACAGCTCGCGGGCCGGCAGCGTATTGAGGGAGGCGGTGTCGATAAGCACGACGTTCGGCTGATAGAAGGCGCCGACCATGTTCTTGCCCAGCGGATGATTGATACCGGTCTTGCCTCCCACCGAAGAGTCGACTTGCGACAACAGCGTGGTGGGAACCTGGATGAAATCGACACCGCGCTGGTAGCAGGCAGCCGCGAAACCGGCCATATCGCCAATCACGCCGCCACCCAGGGCGATCACCGTGGTGCGCCGATCGTGCCGTGCGGTCAGCAGACCGTCGAAAATCAATTGCAGGGTTTCCCAGGTCTTGAAGGCCTCGCCGTCGGGCAACACCACGGAAATCACCGAGAACTGCGCAAGGCTGCGGGTCAGGCGTTCGAGATAGAGCGGCGCAACGGTTTCATTGGAAATGATTGCCACTTGCCGTCCGCGAATATGCGGGGCCAGCAGTTCAGGCTGGTCCAACAAACCTTCGCCAATATGAATCGGGTAGCTGCGCTCGCCTAGATCGACCTTGAGTGTCTGCATGTGTCCCCACAGTGAAGATGGAATCAGGCAACCTGCCTTGGGTTAACGAATGTCTAAGGCCACCGCTGGTGTGACGTCGCTCGATGGCCATTCGCCACAACCTCGAGCGGTCATGGCAGGAGGCCGAGGATAGCGCATTTCGTGCGACGCTTTAACGGGGCGGCAATTGCTGCAAGCGCTCCAGGATATCGAGCACGACCATTCGCGGCGGTCGTTCATCCGTTTCCACCACCAGATCGGCGATTTCCCGATAAAGGGGGTCGCGAATGGCCAGCAGGTCCCTGAGGGTCTTGGCCGGATCGGCTGTACGCAACAATGGCCGATTGCGGTCGCGGGAAGTGCGGCCGACCTGCTGCTCGACGGAGGCATGCAGATAGACCACCCGTCCGCCAGCGCGCAACGCCCGACGATTGGCCTCGCGCATGACCGCGCCACCGCCCGTCGCCAGCACCACGCCGTCGTAATCGCACAGCTCGGCAATCATTGCCTGCTCGCGCTCACGAAAGCCCGGTTCGCCTTCCTTGTCGAAGATCCATGGGATATTGGCGCCCGTGCGTAATTCAATTTCCTTATCGGAATCTTTGAATGGCAAGCGCAGCTCTTTGGCCAGCAATCGGCCGATGGTGCTTTTTCCAGCCCCCATCGGTCCTACAAGTATCAAATTTCGCACAGAATCAACGACTCACAGCAATCGCCTGGTTATTCATGATACGCGGTGTGAGAAACACCAACAGCTCGGATTTTTTCTCCGAAACCACGTCACGCCGGAAAAGGCGGCCAAGATACGGCACATCGCCAAGAAATGGCACCTTATCTACAACCTTGCTTTGAGTATTTGAGAAAACACCACCAATGACGATCGTCTCGCCATCGTTGACCAGGACCTTGGCATTGACTTCGTTTTTCTTGATCGGCGGCACATCCTGGACCTTGTTCAGGTAATCCGGCTCATCCTTGGTGACCTTGACCTCCATGATGATCCGGTTGTCCGGCGTGATCTGCGGCGTCACCTCCAGCGATAGCGAAGCCTCTTTGAACGAGACCGAAGTAGCGCCGCTGGAGCTGGCTTCCTGGTAGGGAATCTCGGTGCCCTTGAGGATCTTTGCGGTTTCCTTGTCGGAAGTGACGACCTTGGGTTGCGAGACGATTTCGCCATTGCCGGTCTTTTCCATGGCCGTCAATTCAAGGTCCAGCAATACGTTGTCGGTGATGAAGGCGATGCCGATGCCCGACGTGTTGTTGGCGACCCCCAAGTCGACGAACGGCGAACTGGTGCTGCCGCCGTCGCTGGTGCCGTTACCGACTCCCGAGGCATTCCAGTTGCCTTTGTTCTGTATTGAGCCTCCCCAGCGCACGCCAAGGCTCTTGTCGTAGTCAACGTTGGCTTCAACGATACGCGCCTCGATCATCACCTGGCGTACCGGAATATCCAGCTGCGCAACGATGCGCCGCAATTCGTCGAGCCGGTCCTGGGTCTGGTAGGCAATGATGTTATTGGTGCGCTCATCGACCGTGATCGATCCCCGTTCGTCGGCTTTCGCCTCGGCGTTGGTCACCGACTGGAACAGTTTGGCGATATCGGCCGCCTTGGCGTAATTGACCTGCAACAGTTCCCGACGCAGTGGCGCCAGGTCGGCAATCTGCTTTTGCGACTCCAGCTCCTGGCGTTCACGGGCGGCAATTTCGTCGGCCGGAGCGACGAGCAACACATTACCCAGCTTGCGCTTGTCCAGGCCCTTGGTTTTCAGTACCAGGTCCAACGCCTGGTCCCAGGGTACATTTTGCAGGCGCAGGGTAATTCCCCCCTGGACCGTGTCACTGGCGACAAGATTGAGGTTGGTGAAATCGGCGATCAGTTGCAGTACCGAGCGCACGTCGATGTCCTGGAAATTAAGCGAAAGCTTTTCACCGCTGTAGGCATTGCGATCGGCGTTGCGCTTTTGCAGGTCGTCGACCGTCATCGGACGAATGCTGACGGTCAGCTTGTTGTCGGTCTGGTAGGTCGAATAGTCAAAGGCACCGCTGGGTTCGATGGTGATGGTCGTCTTGTCCCCCGTGGCACTGGCATTGACGAATTGCACCGGCGTGGCGAAATCCCTCACATCCAGGCGCACACGCAACGGCTCGGGCAGTCGGGTCTTGCTGAAGCCGAGAACAATCTTGCCTTCGCGCTCCTGGATATCGGGTGCAATGGACGGATCCGACAAGTCGATCACGACATTGCCTTCGCCCTGGGTACCCCGCTGGAAATCCACCGCACGAATCGCTTTGCCTGTCGGTGCAACCGCGCGCGCCGGAACCGGGACCGGTACAGCAGCGGCCGCTCTTGGCGCAGGGCTTTTACCTCCCTGCCCGACGACCACAAACAGGTTATTGCCTTCGACCCGCATGTCGTAGGGGCTCAACCGGGTCAGGTTGATGATCAGCCGCGCACGATCCTTGGCCTCCACCACGGTCGCGCTGCGGGCATTGCCACTGCCCAGGTCGCGAGTTTTGCTCGCCAGCTGACTGACGACACCGGGCAGATCCAGGGCAATCCGGGCAGGAGAGTCCGTCGTATAGCCACGGGGCGTCGGAGGCGGTTGGTCGAACACCAGCTTCAACTCGACGCGGTCTCCCGGCAACGCGGCGACATCCAGCGCCTTGAGGTTGGCCGCTTGTACCATCGGTGACAGCAACGCTATCCATAGCGATACCCCGAGGGTGGAGAAAATCCTGTTCATTGTACGAGTTCCACTATGAGTGCTCTTTCAAAGGAAGGATCCGCGGCCGCTCCAGCCAGGCACCTTCGCCGTCAGGAACGATTTCTACCACTTCGACTTGCGAGCCACTGATGGCGACTATCCGGCCGTCGTTACGCCCCAGGTAATCGCCAACTTTCAGCCGATGCACCCCACCGGCGCCGCGCAGCAGTGCAAAGGAGCCTGCCGCATTGGAAATCGTGCCGACCATTTCAAACTGCTCGATGTTGAAACCCTCGAGGTACTGCTTGACCCGGCTGGGGTCAGGCTTGACGTTGCGCGCCCCCTGTTGGTGTGCCAGATCGACCTTGACCTGCCGTGAAAACGGGCTGCGAAAGTTGGCGGCGTTGTAGGTGAACGTCGGGTAAGACCGAAATGTCGGCGTTGGTTCAATTTTGCCCGGCGCCCGAAGGCGTATTTCGTTCAGGGAGGCGTCCAGGTCGCTGAAATCATCGCCGCCGTCACAGCCTGCCAATACGGCGACCAAAACCACTATCGAACAACCACGTAGCGGGCTCATCAATGCAGCCCCTTGTCGTTGTAGCGGTAAGTCCTGGCCAGGATGCTCATGCGCAATTTCGGTCCGTCGTCCGGATTGACCGGCGCGAGGTCGAAATCATGCAGGGTGACGATACGCGGCAACCCGGCCACGCCACTGACAAAAGTGGCAAGGTCGTGATAGGCACCGGTGACCGTGATCTTGATCGGCAATTCGATGTAGAACGGCTGGGCGACCTCCGGCAACAGCTTGATTTCTTCGAACTCCAGGCCGCTGCCCAGCCCTGTTCGAGTGATATCTTCCAGCAGGCCTGGGACTTCAGTGTCGCTGGGCAGCTGCCGTAGCAGCACGCCGAAGGCATTCTCCATCTCCTTCATCTGCTGGGAGTAAAGTTCCAGATTCGCCGCCATATGGGATTTGCTGGCAAATTGCTCCTTGAGTGTCGACTCCTCCTCTCGCTTGAGCTCAAGCTGGTCTTCAAGCTCGCTCGTGGAAAAGTTGTAGCCGATCGACAGCACGAGGATCGCGACCACAATGCCCATCAGGACTTTAATCGCGGGTGGCCAGGCCCCCATGTTGTGAGTATCCAGATCGTTGATATCGATCCTGCGCAACCCGTCGAGCCATTCGGACGGACTCATTCGCCATCCTCCACGGCCGCGGTCCGGGTTTGACGAACGGTCAACTGAAAAACATTGGCCTGGTCCAGCTGGCCCGCGGTCGTCGTCTTGACTTCAGTCAGGCTGGGCGCATCGAACCAGTCGGACGCCTCCAGGTTTCGCATCAGGTCTGAAACACGGTTGTTCGATTGCGCCGCTCCGGTGATGGACAAGGTCTTGCCCGTCATTTTGACTTCGGTGAAATACACCCCGTCGGGCAATGTCCGCGCCAGTTGATCAAATATTCGCCCGCTGATCGGACGATTACCTTGCAAGTCCTGGATGATGCCCATGCGCTCGACCAATTGTTGGCGACGAGCCTTGAGATCGCTGATCTGCTTGATCCGCTCGTCGACCATGGCGATCTGTCTGCCGATGTAGTTGTTACGTGCAATCTGCCGCTCGATAGCACTGCCGATGACCTGGTTGACCACGAGCAAGGCGGCTGCCGAACCCAGCACTACAGCTGCCAGCACCAGGAGAAAGCGCTTGCGCCGCTGTTCCCGTCGCTCTTCGCGCCAGGGTAATAGATTGATCTGCGCCATCAGTCGAAACTCCTGAGGGCCAACCCGCAGGCAATCATCAACGCCGGCGCATCGCTGGCCAGGGCCGCGGCGTTGACCTTGCTGCCCAACGTCATGTCGCAAAACGGGTTGGCCACCAGCGTTGGCGTTCCCAATTGCTGCTCGATCAACCGATCCAGACCAGGGATTGACGCGGTACCGCCGGCCAACAGAATCTGGTCGACCGCGCTGTACTGGCCCGAAGCGAAGAAGAACTGCAATGAGCGCGATACTTGCTGTACCAGCGCCTCGCGAAACGGCTGCAGCACTTCGCCGACATAATCATCCGGCAAGCCGCCTTGTTTCTTCGCCAGGCCAGCCTGCTCAACGGTCAGACCATATCGGCGCTCGATTGCCTCGGTAAGCTGACGGCCGCCGAACAATTGCTCTCGGGTATAGATAATCCGCCCCTCATGCAGCACGCTCAGGGTGGTCATGGTTGCTCCGACATCGACTACTGCCACCAAGCGCCCTTGAGCGACGCCCTGTTGGATCCTGAGCAAACCGAACGAACGCTCCAGGGCATAGGCCTCCACGTCGACCACGCGTGCAGTCAAGCCCGCCAGGGCCAGGGCGGCCTCACGGACCTCGACATTTTCCTTGCGACAGGCGGCGAGTAATACGTTGACCCGCCCAGGATTACGCGTGGAAGCGCCCTGGACTTCGAAATCGATGGCGACATCGTCCAGCGGATAAGGGATGTACTGGTCGGCCTCGATCTTCAGTTGGTCTTCCATCTCGTCATCGGTAAGGCCGGCATCCATTTCGATGGTCTTGGTGATCACCGCCGAACCGGCCACGGCCACCGCTACGTACTTGAGGTTAGTCCTGGCCTTGACCAGCACGCGCGCCAGCGCCTGGCCCACCCCATCGAGCTCGGCGATATTTTTCTCGATGACCGCGTTGGCGGGCAACGGCTCGACTGCGTAGGCTTCGACCCGAAAGCCACTGCCCTGGCGGCTCAGTTCCAGCAACTTCACCGAAGTGGAGCTGATATCGATTCCCAGGAGCGACCTGGCTTTTTTATTGAAGAGTCCTAGCACTACCAATTCCCTATGACTTTCCGTGAGTTACGGACTCCATAATGGGTGTTGCGTTCAATCCACCCGTCTTGACAGCTAGCGCAAATAACGCCTTGGACGGAAAAATGCTTATAATGCCCAGCGTTTTTTTCCGGTTTTTCTCAAGCGCGGGTCGTTCTCCTTTAGCCTGAACCCTGATGCCAAATTCATTTTTTGCCCTGGATGTCCAAAAGCCTTGATTCGTCTGCTGAAATTTTTCGGTTGGTCCATCGTCGCCGTATTCTGCGGACTGCTTCTGGGTCTGAGTGGGGCGTTTCTCTACCTTAGTCCTGGATTGCCCTCTGTTGAGGCGCTGAGAAGCATCCAGTTGCAGATTCCCCTGCGGGTCTACAGCAGCGACAACAAGTTGATCGCAGAATTTGGCGAAATGCGCCGTACACCGATCCGTTTCGCCGACATTCCCCCCAACTTCATTAATGCGTTACTAAGTGCTGAAGACGATAACTTCGCCAATCACTACGGCGTCGATCCCAGCAGCCTGATGCGCGCCGCCACTCAATTGGTCAAAAGCGGCCATATCCAGTCCGGGGGCAGCACCATCACCATGCAGGTGGCGAAGAACTTCTTCCTGACCAGCGAACGCAGTTTCTCGCGTAAAACCACCGAAATCCTCTTGGCCCTGCAGATCGAACGGCAGCTGACCAAGGACGAAATTCTTGAGCTGTACGTCAACAAGATCTATCTGGGCAACCGCGCCTACGGCATCGAGGCAGCGGCGCAGGTGTATTACGGCAAGTCGATTCGCGACATCAGCCTGGCGCAGATGGCGATGATCGCCGGCTTGCCCAAAGCGCCTTCACGATTCAACCCGCTGGCCAACCCGGCCCGTAGCAAGGAGCGTCGCGACTGGATCCTGGGGCGCATGTACAAGCTGGGCAAAATCAGCGAAGCCGACTACACCACTGCCGTCAACGAGCCGCTGAACGCCAGCTATCACGTGCCGACCCCAGAAGTGAACGCGCCCTACATCGCCGAGATGGCCCGCGCCGAAATGGTTGGCCGCTATGGCAGCGACGCGTACACCGAAGGTTTCCGCGTCACCACCACGGTGCCGAGCAACCTCCAGGAGATGGCCAACACCGCCCTCCACGAAGGCTTGATGACCTATGACCAGCGTCACGGCTATCGGGGCCCCGAGTCCCGTCTGCCGGGCAAGACGCGCGAGGCGTGGGCGACCGAGCTGACCAAGCAACGCACCATCAGCAGCCTTGAACCGGCCATCGTCACCCAGGTCGACAAGAGCGGCCTGCAGGTGCTGACCCGCACCGGCAGCGAACACGTTAGTTGGGACACCATGAAATGGGCTCGCCCATTCCTGAACACCAACAGCATGGGCCCAAACCCCAAGCAGCCTTCGGATGTGGCCCAGGTCGGCGATCTGATTCGCGTGCAACGCCAGGCGGACAATTCGCTGAAATTCAGCCAGATCCCGCAGGCCCAGGGCGCACTGGTCTCCCTTGATCCACAAAATGGCGCCATCCGCGCACTGGTCGGCGGTTTCGCCTTTGAGCAAAGTAACTACAACCGCGCCCTTCAAGCCAAGCGCCAGCCGGGTTCGAGCTTCAAGCCTTTCGTCTACAGTGCCGCACTGGATAACGGCTACACCGCGTCCAGCCTGGTGAACGACGCACCGATCGTGTTTGTCGACGAATACCTGGACAAGGTCTGGCGCCCGAAGAACGACACCAACACCTTCCTCGGCCCGATCCGCCTGCGCGAAGCGCTCTACAAGTCACGCAACCTGGTTTCGATTCGCCTGCTGCAAGCGATGGGCGTTGGCAAGACCATCGACTACATCACCCGCTTTGGCTTTAACAAGCAGGATCTGCCACCCAACCTGTCCCTGGCGCTGGGTACCGCAACCCTGACACCGATGGAAATTGCCACGGGCTGGAGTACCTTCGCCAACGGTGGCTACAAGATCACCCCATACATTATCGACAAGATCGAAAGCCGCAATGGCGACACACTGTTCGTTGCGAACCCACCCAGCGTGCCAAAAGGCACCGTCGCGACCGACGGTATCGCCGCACCCGCCGCCGAAGCCATTACGGTAAATGCAACACCTGGCCAGGCACCGGGCGAGCAACCAGCACCACAAACACCTGCCGTGGCTGAACGCATAGTCGATGGACGAACCACCTACATCCTCAACAGCATGCTGCAGGACGTGATCAAGCTCGGTACCGGTCGTCGCGCGCTGGCCCTGGGCCGCGGCGACATTGCCGGCAAGACCGGCACCACCAACGAGTCCAAGGACGCCTGGTTCTCGGGCTACAACGCCGATTACGTCACTACCGTTTGGACAGGCTTCGACCAACCCGAAAGCCTGGGTCGCAAAGAGTTTGGCGGCACCGTCGCCCTGCCCATCTGGATGAACTTCATGGGTGCTGCGCTCAAAGGCCTGCCGCCTCACACCCAACCAGAGCCGGAAGGCATCCTGAGCCTGCGGGTAGATCCAATCAGCGGCCGTGCAGCCACGCCGGGTACGCCTGGGGCCTACTTCGAGCTGTTCAAGGTCGAAGATACGCCGCCGACGGGTAATGAGCTGGGCAACGGCAACGCCCCAGGCAGCCCGCTGCCGGCGGATGAGGGCGCGCCGATCGATTTGTTCTGATCGCAAGCCACATCAAAGAGCCCTGCCCTCGTGAGAAGTGCAGGGCTTTTTATTGCCTGCCAGATTTGCATTTATTTAACTGCCGCCTTCGCGGGCAAGCCCGCTCCCACAGGAAATCGCATGAACCCTGTGGGAGCGGGCTT
Organism: Pseudomonas sp. PSB11; assembly: GCF_014596605.1. NCBI lineage: Bacteria > Pseudomonadati > Pseudomonadota > Gammaproteobacteria > Pseudomonadales > Pseudomonadaceae > Pseudomonas > Pseudomonas sp. PSB11. Next base: position 48,089 of record NZ_NOIO01000012.1, on the reverse strand, counting down.
GCCCGCGAAGAGGCCCGCACAATCGACGCAAGACTCAGGGATGTAAAAAAGCCCCGGCTCAAAACGAGCCGGGGCTTTCGGTTGAAGCGCTACAACGGCTTAGCCGTTGAACACGTCATCCACGCTTTTGAGCGGGTAGTTCTTCGGGTACGGCAGGGTCGCCACGCCGGTCTCGATCGCAGCCTTGGCCACAGCGTCAGAGATCAGGGTGATCAAGCGGGCATCCATTGGTTTCGGAATGATGTACTCACGACCGAATTCCAGCTTGATGCCGCCGTAGGCATCGCACACTTCCTGAGGCACTGGCAGCTTGGCCAGTTCACGCAGGGCGTTGGCCGCAGCCACCTTCATTTCTTCGTTGATACGCTTGGCGCGAACGTCCAGGGCACCACGGAAGATGAACGGGAAGCCCAGCACGTTGTTGACCTGGTTCGGGTAGTCCGAACGGCCGGTGGCCATGATCACGTCGCTACGGGTAGCGTGAGCCAGCTCCGGGGAGATTTCCGGATCAGGGTTGGAGCACGCGAACACGATCGGGTTAGGCGCCATGGAAAGCAGGCCTTCTGGGCTCAGCAGGTTCGGGCCGGACAGGCCGACGAACACGTCTGCACCTTGCAGGGCGTCTGCCAGGGTGCGCTTGTCGGTCGCGTGAGCGAAGACGGCCTTGTACTGGTTCAGGTCGTCACGGCCGGAGTGGATCACACCGGTACGGTCAACCATGTAGATGTTTTCGATGTTGGCACCCATGCTCACCAGCAATTTCATGCAGGAGATGGCGGCGGCACCAGCACCCAGGCACACGATCTTGGCTTGCGGCAGGGTTTTGCCAGCGATTTCCAGGGCGTTGATCATGCCGGCCGCGGTCACGATCGCGGTACCGTGCTGGTCGTCGTGGAATACCGGGATGTCACACTGCTCGATCAGGGCGCGTTCAATCTCAAAGCACTCAGGTGCCTTGATGTCTTCCAGGTTGATGCCACCGAAAGTGATGGAGATGCGCTTGACGGTGTCGATGAAGGCCTGCGGGCTTTCAGAGTCGACTTCGATGTCGAAAACGTCGATGCCGGCGAAACGCTTGAACAGTACGCCTTTACCTTCCATTACTGGCTTGGAGGCCAATGGGCCGAGGTTACCCAGACCCAGAATCGCGGTGCCATCGGAAATGACTGCAACCAGGTTGCCTTTGCCGGTGTATTTGTAGGCCAGCTCAGGATCGCGGGCGATCTCGCGTACTGGTTCAGCTACGCCGGGGCTGTAGGCCAGCGACAGGTCGCGGGCGGTAGCAGTGGCCTTGGTGAGCTCGACACTCAGCTTCCCTGGACGAGGATTGGCGTGATATTCGAGAGCGGCAGTTTTCAGATCAGACATTTTGGCATTCCGCTTTTTACTGTTGGACAGACTGGTCAGCGAGGATACGCGCCTGGCAAAATCCCCACAAGACTGACCGGTCACCCCTGTCAAGCGCCCGGCCCTACGACTTTGGGCCAAGAGCCGCGAAACACAAGGGATAGACTGTTCACAATTCACGTAAAAAATGTCTACAATTATTTGAAAATGGCCTTTACAGCCAAATCAAAGACACAAAAAAGGCGTCCCGAGGGACGCCTTTTTCATCAGCATGGGAATACTGCGTTTCCCCAGGATGATCGGCCTTAGGCCTTCTTCGCACCGAAAGCACCGAAACGGTCTGCGAAGCGCTGAACGCGGCCGCCAGTGTCCAGAGTCTTCTGCTTACCGGTGTAGAACGGGTGGCATTCGTTGCAAACGTCGATCGCCAGGGCTTTGCCGAAGGTCGAACGAGTTTCGAACTTGTTGCCGCAGCTGCAGGTAACAGCAACTGCTGGGTATTCTGGATGGATATCAGCTTTCATGGTGTCTTCCTCGGGCTAGCGTGCCGCCACCCAACACTATTGTTGAATACCGCACGTAATTAGGCCGCGGATTCTACCAGACAATGCCAATCACGCAAGCTGTCCCTCAAACCGGTCGTCTGCTAGGCTCCCGGCCCTGAGTCATCCTTTGTACCGTCTATCGAGATCCCCCCGCGTGCCCGACGCCATTTTGCGCCTCGCCCTGCCTTCGCCCCTGCGCCGCCTGTTCGACTACCGGGCGCCGGCCGGCGTTCTGCGTGCGCAGCTACACCCCGGCATGCGTTTGCGGGTGCCGTTCGGCCGTCGGGAGATGATCGGGATTCTGGTGGAGATCGCCGACACCAGCGAGGTGCCGGCGGAAAAACTCAAACCCGCCCTCGCACTGCTTGACGCAACCTCGCCCTTGCCGCCCGCGCTGTTCAAGCTTTGTCTGTGGACCTCGCAGTATTACCAGCACAGCCTCGGCGACACCTTGAGCTGGGCACTGCCGGTGTTGCTGCGCCAGGGCGAATTGGCTGAGGCGCGCCAGGAGCGCTTCTGGTCCGCTGCGCCGGGCGCCAGCCTCGATGACCCGCGCATCGCCCGCGCCCCGCGCCAGCGCGAAGCCCTGGCAACGCTGGCCCAGCACCCCCATGGCGTTGCCCATCAGCTATTGAGCAAGCTGATGCTGAGCAAGGACAGCCTCGACCTGTTGCTGGCCAAGGAACTGGTCCAGGTCGAGATTCGCAGGCACGCCCCTGGAGCCCGGCATGATCACTGGCTGGCCCAACCGGAGCTGCCGCTCAACCCGGAGCAACGCGCCGCCTATGAAGCGATTCGCTCAGGGTTCGACAGTTATCATGCGTTTCTGTTGGCCGGTGTCACCGGCAGCGGCAAGACCGAAGTCTATCTGCAGCTGATTCGCGAAACCCTGGAGGCCGGCAAGCAAGCGCTGGTACTGATCCCGGAAATCAACCTCGGCCCGCAGACCCTGGCGCGCTTCGAGCAGCGTTTCAACGCGCGAATCGCGCTGATTCACTCCGCGGTCAATGATCGCGAACGTCTCGAGGCCTGGCTCGCCGCCCGCGATGGTGAAGCCGACATCATAATCGGCACCCGCTCGGCGCTGTTCACGCCGATGAAAAACCCGGGGCTGATCATCATCGACGAAGAACACGATGGTTCCTATAAACAGCAGGAAGGCTTGCGCTATCACGCCCGCGACCTGGCGCTGGTCAGGGCACGCCAGGAAAACATCCCGATTGTCCTCGGCTCTGCCACACCCTCACTGGAAAGCCTGCACAACGCCTACACCGGCCGGTATGGCCTGCTGCGGCTGAACGAGCGTGCCGGCGGCGCCAAGCAACCGCGCTTCCTACGCCTGGACGTGAAAAGCCGTCCACTGGACAGCGGCATTTCCGGGCCCATGCAACAAGCCATCGGCCAGACCCTCGCTGCCGGCCAGCAGGTGCTGGTGTTCCTCAACCGCCGCGGCTTTGCCCCAACCCTGCTGTGTCATGACTGCGGCTGGATGTCCGAGTGCCAACGCTGCGATGCGCGCATGACGGTGCACCAGCGCTACGGCGAACTGCGTTGCCATCATTGCGGCTATGTCGAACGCGTACCGCGCCAGTGCCCCAAGTGCAGCAAGGTCGACCTGCGCCCAGTGGGGGCCGGCACCGAACGGGCCGAGGAACGCCTGGGAATCCTGTTCCCGGACTATCCGGTCTTGCGGGTCGACCGCGACAGCACGTCGCGCAAGGACGCGATGAACCAGTTGTTCGCCACCATCCACAAAGGGCAGCCCTGCATCCTGGTCGGCACGCAGATGCTTGCCAAGGGCCACCACTTTCCACGGGTCACCCTGGTGTCGATCCTGGATGCGGACGGCGGGCTGTTCTCCGGCGACTTCCGCGCCAGTGAGCGCATGGCGCAACTGATTGTCCAGGTCGCCGGTCGAGCAGGCCGGGCGGAAGAGCCGGGCAAGGTGATCATCCAGACACACCTGGCCGACCACCCGCTGCTGGTGCAGTTGACCGAACAGGGTTACTTCGCCTTTGCCGAACAGGCCTTGAGTGAACGTCGCGCAGCCGGCCTGCCGCCGTTTGCGCATTTGGCATTGCTGCGCGCCGAGGCGCACAAGCCCGGACAGGCCGAAGGGTTCCTCGATGAGGCCTGCAGCGAAGCCGAGCGCTTGCTCGCCGAACAGAACCTGAGCGCAATCGAACTGCTCGGACCGGTACCCGCCCCGATGGAGCGACGCGCCGGGCGTTATCGTGCCCAGTTGTTGTTACAGGCTACGGCCCGGGCACCGCTGCACCGGTTGCTTGCCAGCTGGCTGTTGGTGCTGGAGCAAATGCCAAGCGGGCGGGCGGTGCGCTGGTCGCTGGATGTCGACCCGGTCGATTTGTATTGATCGCAAGGTCGCCTTCGCGAGCAGGCTGCGCTCCCGCAGGGGTTAAGGTAAATGCAGACCCTGGATCTACTGTGGGAGCGAGCCTGCTCGCGAAGGGGCCCGATTTGTCACCGCATATCCATAACCTGCCCGCTATGGTTGGCAAGGTCGCCTCGGCAACGGATAATGCCCAGTTTTTCCACCAGCGCATTGATGCGCCGCCGCGCCTGCGGTCGAAAGAGAAGACCATGAAAGACACCATTCGCCAGCTGATCCAACAAGCCATCACCCAACTCGTCAACGAAGGTGTGTTGCCTGAAGGCCTGTCGCCGGCGATCCAGGTTGAAAACTCTCGCGACAAGAAAAACGGCGACTTCGCCAGCAACATCGCCATGATGCTGGCCAAGCCTGCGGGCATGAAACCGCGCGACCTGGCGGAAAAAATCATCGCGGCCCTGCCGGCTGACGAAAACGTCTCCAAGGCCGAAATCGCCGGCCCTGGCTTCCTGAACTTCTTCCAGAACACCCAGGCCCTGGCCACTCGCCTGGACGCCGCCCTGGCCGATGAACACATCGGCGTACGCAAGGCTGGCCCGGTACAGCGCACCGTGGTCGACCTGTCGGCACCGAACCTGGCCAAAGAGATGCACGTCGGCCACTTGCGCTCGACCATCATTGGCGACGGCGTAGCCCGCGTATTGGAATTCCTCGGTGACGAAGTGATCCGTCAGAACCACGTCGGCGACTGGGGCACCCAGTTCGGCATGCTGATGGCTTACCTGCAGGAAAACCCGATCACCAGCGACGAACTGTCGGACCTGGAAAACTTCTACCGCGCCGCCAAAGGGCGCTTTGACGAATCCGAAGAGTTCGCCGACCGCGCCCGTGGCCTGGTGGTCAAGCTACAGGCTGGCGATCCCGATTGCCTGGCACTGTGGACCAAGTTCAAGGACATCTCGCTGTCCCACTGCCAGAAAATCTACGAGCTGCTGAACGTCAAGCTGACCATGGCCGACGTGATGGGCGAAAGCGCCTACAACGACGACCTGATCAATGTGGTCAACGACCTGAAGGCCGCCGGCATGCTGGTCGAGAGCAACGGCGCTCAGTGCGTGTTCCTCGACGAGTTCAAGAACGCCGACGGCGACCCGCTGCCGGTGATCATCGTCAAGGCCGACGGAGGCTACCTCTACGCCACCACCGACCTGGCTGCCGTGCGCTACCGCAGCGGCACGCTCAAGGCCGATCGCGCCCTGTACTTCGTCGACCAGCGTCAAGCCCTGCACTTCCAGCAAGTGTTCGCAGTCGCCCGTAAAGCGGGCTTCGTGACGCACCCGATGGAAATGGAACACATGGGCTTCGGCACCATGAACGGCGCTGACGGTCGCCCGTTCAAGACCCGTGACGGCGGCACCGTGAAGCTGATCGACCTGCTGACAGAAGCCCAGGAACGCGCCTACACGCTGGTGAAGGACAAGAACCCGGAGCTGGCCGAAGCCGAGCTGCGCAACATCGCCAAGGTGGTGGGTATCGGGGCGGTGAAATATGCCGACCTGTCCAAGCACCGCACCAGCGACTACAGCTTCAACTTCGACCTGATGCTGAACTTCGAGGGCAATACCGCGCCATACCTGCTGTACGCCTACACCCGCGTGGCTGGCGTGTTCCGCAAACTCGGCAAGGACTTCAGCGAAGTCGAAGGCCAGATCGTTCTCGAAGCCCCGCACGAACTTGAACTGGCGGCAAAACTCGCGCAGTTTGGCGAGGTGCTGAACAACGTTTCCGAGAAAGGCACCCCGCACATCCTCTGCACCTACCTGTATGACGTCGCCGGCCTGTTCTCCAGCTTCTACGAGAACTGCCCGATCCTCGCCGCCGACACCCCGGAACAAATGCAGAGCCGTCTGCGCCTCGCCGCGCTGACCGGACGCACTCTCAAACAAGGCCTGGAACTCTTGGGCCTGGAAACTCTGGAGCGTATGTAAGTTGGCTGCCAAGAAAAAACCTGCACCCAAGCGTGGCGCCAGCCGTTACCAAGCTCCAGCGAAGCAACCGATCCCGGGATGGCTGTGGATGGCCATCGGCCTGACGGTCGGTGCTTTCATCGTATTCCTGATGAAGCTGGAGCCCGGCAAGGGCAGCGACACGGTCAAGCGCGAGAAGGTCGAGCAGCAACAGAAAGCCACCAAGATCGCCGAGGCCAACAAGACCCCGCCGAGTCCGACGCAACCAGTGAAGCCGAAATACGACTTCTACACCCTGCTGCCGGAATCGGAAGTGATCGTGCCGCCGGATGCCGTGCCGGAAAAGACCCTGCCGACGCCACAGGTGCCAGCCATCCCGACCACGCCGGTTACCCCGGCGGAAGCGGCGAAAATCGATACCGCCCGTGCCCAGGCTGCCCTGGCGGGCATTACGCCGCCGCCAGCGCCACCGGTGGCCAAGGCCGCACCGGTGATCAAGTTCTTCCTGCAGGCCGGATCGTTCCGCAAGGAGGCTGACGCGGACAAGGTGCGGGCGCAGATCATTCTGCTTGGCCAGGCGGTGGCGGTAGAATCGGGTACGGTGAAGGACGAGACCTGGTATCGGGTATTGGTCGGACCGTTCAGCAATCGCGAGCAACTGACCACGGCACAGAAACAACTGGCCGGCGCCGGCTTCAGCAATCTGTTGTTACAACAACGCCAGAACCGCTGATCCACCCCCTGTGGCGAGGGGATTTATCCCCGGCGGGCTGCGTAGCGGCCCCCAAAATTGGCCTGCTGCGCAGTCCAGCGGGGATAAATCCCCTCGCCACAGTCATCACACGCCATTCGTCCCCCGCCGCCGCACACAGTTGAAATCCACTCCACCACCCCCATATGAATGGGCATACGGCATTTTCGCCCCGCAGCGTGGAGACTCTTCCCTTGACCACCATCGTTTCAGTTCGCCGCCACGGCAAAGTCGTCATGGGCGGCGACGGCCAGGTTTCCCTTGGCAATACCGTGATGAAAGGCAACGCGAAAAAAGTTCGTCGCCTGTACCACGGCCAGGTCATTGCCGGTTTTGCCGGCGCCACCGCTGACGCCTTTACCCTCTTCGAACGTTTCGAAGGCCAACTTGAAAAGCATCAGGGTCACCTGGTACGCGCCGCTGTCGAGCTCGCAAAGGAATGGCGTACCGATCGCTCCCTGAGCCGCCTCGAAGCCATGCTCGCGGTTGCCAACAAAGACGCCTCCCTGATCATCACCGGTAACGGCGACGTGGTCGAACCCGAAGAAGGCCTGATCGCCATGGGTTCCGGCGGCGGTTACGCCCAGGCCGCCGCCAGCGCACTGCTGAAGAAAACCGACCTGTCGGCCCGGGAGATCGTCGAGACGGCTCTCGGCATTGCCGGCGACATCTGTGTATTCACCAACCACACCCAGACCATTGAGGAGCAGGACTGCGCCGAGTAAGCCTGATTCGGCCCCGCGCCACGGCTCATTCTTGCTTGAGGTCCATTAAATATTATGTCCATGACTCCCCGTGAAATCGTCCACGAACTCAATCGCCATATCATCGGCCAGGACGATGCCAAGCGCGCCGTCGCCATTGCCCTGCGCAATCGCTGGCGCCGCATGCAGTTGCCTGAAGAGCTGCGCGTTGAAGTCACACCCAAGAATATCCTGATGATCGGCCCGACCGGTGTCGGCAAGACCGAGATCGCCCGTCGCCTGGCGAAACTGGCCAACGCACCTTTCATCAAGGTCGAAGCCACCAAGTTCACCGAAGTCGGCTACGTCGGCCGTGATGTCGAATCGATCATTCGTGACCTGGCCGATGCCGCGATCAAGCTGCTGCGCGAGCAGGAAATCGTCAAAGTGCGCCACCGCGCCGAAGACGCTGCCGAAGAACGCATCCTTGACGCCCTGCTGCCTCCGGCACGCATGGGTTTCACCAGCGACGACGCCCCGACCCAGGACTCCAATACCCGCCAACTCTTCCGCAAGCGCCTGCGCGAAGGCCAGCTGGACGACAAGGAGATCGAGATCGAAGTCGCCGAAATGGCCGGCGTCGATATCTCCGCGCCACCGGGCATGGAAGAAATGACCAACCAGTTGCAGAGCCTGTTCGCCAATATGGGCAAGGGCAAGAAGAAAGCCCGCAAGCTCAAGGTCAAAGAAGCGCTGAAGATGGTGCGCGACGAAGAAGCCAGCCGCCTGGTCAACGATGACGAGTTGAAAGCCAAGGCCCTGGAAGCAGTCGAACAGCACGGCATCGTGTTCATCGACGAAATCGACAAGGTCGCCAAGCGCGGCAACTCCGGCGGCGTCGATGTATCCCGCGAAGGCGTGCAGCGCGACTTGCTGCCGCTGATCGAAGGCTGCACCGTCAACACCAAGCTGGGCATGGTCAAGACCGACCACATCCTGTTCATCGCCTCCGGTGCCTTCCACCTGAGCAAGCCAAGCGATCTGGTACCCGAGCTGCAAGGTCGACTGCCGATCCGTGTCGAACTCAAGGCCCTGAGCCCCGAGGATTTCGAACGCATCCTCAGCGAGCCCCACGCCTCGCTCACCGAGCAATATTGCGCGCTGCTGAAAACCGAAGGCCTGGGTATCGAGTTCCTGCCGAGCGGGATCAAGCGCATTGCCGAGATCGCCTGGCAGGTCAACGAGAAGACCGAAAACATCGGTGCCCGTCGTCTGCACACATTGCTTGAGCGCCTGCTCGAAGAAGTGTCTTTCAGTGCCGGCGACCTGGCCAGCGTCCATGACGACAAGGTAATCCAGATCGACGCCGACTACGTCAACAGCCACCTGGGCGAATTGGCGCAGAACGAAGACCTGTCCCGTTATATCCTGTAGGTCATGTGATTCCTTGTAGGAGCCGGCTTGCTGGCGATGGCGTACCTGAGATTGCCATCGCCAGCAAGCCGGCTCCTACAAGGGTCAGGCCACACATACAAACGGACATCCGGTCATGACCCAACTCCCCACCGACATCAAGCTGCACAAAGCCTCGAAAACCCTGACGCTCAAATATGCGTCCGGTGAGGAATTCACCCTGCCCGCCGAGTTCCTGCGCGTGCACTCTCCTTCCGCCGAGGTCCAGGGCCACGGCAAACCCATCCTGCAATTTGGCAAGATCAACGTAGGCCTGAGCAAGATAGAACCCGCCGGTCAGTACGCACTGAAACTGACCTTTGACGATGGCCACGACAGCGGCCTGTTCACCTGGGAATACCTCTACGAACTGGGGCGACGTCAGGACGCGCTCTGGGACGATTATCTTGCCGAGCTCAAGGCGGCAGGAAAAACCCGCGACCCGAACGAATCTGTCGTCAAGCTGATGCTCTAGCCTGAGCCTCTTGCTCTTTAGAGGGCATTTTCTAATTTCATCTGTTTGAATGCTCGGCTTCAGGGTCGACGCTTGGCCCGCTTGCGAAAAAAATTAAACTCGGGTAACCAATGAACTGGCAAGTTCCCTGCAGCGCTCTCTGAACGGAAAAGCAGTGATGCAGAATTAAAGGTCACCCGAGCAGCAGTACCTGGCAGTTGCTGTGTCGCTACACAGCGGGACCGAGGTACTCGTCTCAAGGCAATGGAGCGTCGTAGATGAGTGACAAGAGTAACGATGAGTTGAAGTATCAAGCCTCGGAAAACACCTTGGGGCTCAATCCTGTCGTTGGGCTGCGTGGAAAGGATCTACTGGCTTCTGCTCGAATGGTGCTTAGGCAGGCCATCAGGCAACCGGTGCACAGCGTCAAACATGTTGCGCATTTTGGTCTTGAACTCAAGAACGTACTGTTGGGTAAGTCCGGACTGCAACCGACCAGCGATGACCGTCGCTTCGCCGATCCGGCCTGGAGTCAGAACCCGCTCTATAAACGTTATTTGCAAACCTACCTGGCGTGGCGCAAGGAGCTTCACGCCTGGATCGACGACAGCAGCCTCAGCCCCAGCGATGTGGCGCGCGGGCACTTCGTGATCAACCTCATGACCGAAGCCATGGCGCCGACCAACACCGCGGCCAACCCGGCGGCAGTCAAACGCTTTTTCGAAACCGGTGGCAAAAGCCTGCTCGACGGCCTCTCGCATCTGGCCAAGGATCTGGTACACAACGGCGGCATGCCGAGCCAGGTCAACATGGGTGCATTCGAGGTCGGCAAGAGCCTGGGCGTGACCGAAGGCGCGGTGGTGTTTCGCAACGATGTGCTGGAACTGATCCAGTACAAGCCGACCACCGAGCAGGTATATGAACGCCCGCTGCTGGTGGTGCCGCCGCAGATCAACAAGTTCTACGTTTTCGACCTGAGCCCGGACAAGAGCCTGGCGCGGTTCTGCCTGCGCAACAACGTGCAGACGTTCATCGTCAGCTGGCGAAATCCGACCAAGGAACAGCGAGAGTGGGGCCTGTCGACCTACATCGAAGCCCTCAAGGAAGCGGTTGACGTGGTTACCGCAATCACCGGCAGCAAAGACGTGAACATGCTCGGCGCCTGCTCCGGCGGCATCACTTGCACCGCGCTGCTGGGCCATTACGCGGCGATTGGCGAAAACAAGGTCAACGCCCTCACCTTGCTGGTGAGCGTGCTTGATACCACCCTCGACAGCGATGTCGCCCTGTTCGTCAATGAACAGACCCTTGAAGCCGCCAAGCGCCACTCGTACCAGGCCGGCGTGCTGGAAGGCCGCGACATGGCGAAGGTCTTCGCCTGGATGCGCCCCAACGATCTGATCTGGAACTACTGGGTCAACAATTACCTGCTAGGCAACGAGCCGCCGGTGTTCGACATCCTGTTCTGGAACAACGACACCACACGGTTGCCCGCGGCGTTCCACGGCGACCTGATCGAACTGTTCAAAAATAACCCACTGATTCGCCCGAATGCACTGGAAGTGTGCGGCACCCCCATCGACCTCAAGCAGGTGACGGCCGACATCTTTTCCCTGGCCGGCACCAACGACCACATCACCCCGTGGAAGTCCTGCTACAAGTCGGCGCAGCTGTTTGGCGGCAACGTTGAATTCGTGCTGTCGAGCAGCGGGCATATCCAGAGCATCCTGAACCCGCCGGGCAATCCGAAATCGCGCTACATGACCAGCACCGAAGTGGCGGACAGTGCCGATGAATGGCAAGCGAATGCCACCAAGCATACCGATTCCTGGTGGCTGCACTGGCAGGCCTGGCAGGCCCAACGCTCGGGCGAGCTGAAAAAGTCCCCGACAAAACTGGGCAGCAAGGCGTATCCGGCAGGTGAAGCGGCGCCAGGCACTTACGTGCACGAACGGTAACTGACACACCCCGCTCCCCTGTGGGAGCGAGCTGTGGCGAGGGGATTGATCCCCGTTCGACTGCGAAGCAGTCGTAAAATCAATGCACTCGGTGTAACTGATACACCGCAGTTGCAGGTTTTGGGGCGGCTGCGCCACCCAACGGGGATAAATCCCCTCACCACAAAAGCTCGCTCCTGCAAGGGTCCAGGGATGAATTAACCCACAGGGCTAGAAGCATGCCGCAACCGTTCATATTCCGCACCGTCGACCTGGATGGCCAGACCCTCCGCACGGCGGTGCGCCCCGGCAAGCCTCACTTGACGCCCTTGCTGATTTTCAACGGCATCGGCGCCAACCTGGAGCTGGTGTTTCCGTTCGTCGCAGCGCTGGACCCGGACCTCGAAGTCATCGCCTTCGACGTGCCCGGAGTTGGCGGTTCATCGACGCCCAATCGTCCATATCGCTTCCCAGGCCTGGCAAAGCTCACGGCACGCATGCTCGACTACCTTGATTATGGGCGAGTCAACGTGATCGGCGTGTCTTGGGGTGGCGCCCTGGCGCAACAGTTCGCCTATGACTATCCAGAGCGATGCAAGAAGCTGGTCCTGGCAGCGACAGCCGCGGGTACGGTGATGGTGCCGGGCAAGCCGAAAGTCTTGTGGATGATGGCCAGCCCACGACGGTACATCCAGCCATCCCACGTGATCCGCATTGCGCCGATGATCTACGGCGGCGCGTTCCGTCGCGACCCGACGCTGGCTGCAAGCCATGCGGCAAAGGTCCGTTCGGCGGGCAAGCTCGGTTACTACTGGCAACTGTTCGCCGGCTTGGGCTGGACCAGCATCCACTGGCTGCACAAGATCAATCAGCCGACCCTGGTGCTGGCCGGCGACGACGATCCCTTGATCCCGTTGGTCAACATGCGCTTGCTGGCCTGGCGGATTCCCAATGCCCAGTTGCACATCATCGATGACGGCCATCTGTTCTTGATCACCCGGGCCGAAGCAGTGGCACCGATCATCATGAAGTTCCTTGAAGAGGAGCGCCAGCGGGCGGTGATGCACCCGCATCCGGCGCCACTGGGTGGCTGAGCGGCTCATTTCTTGTATGGCAAAGAGGAGGTGGCAGGACATCGCACCGCGCAACAACCTGCTACAGCGTCTATGGTGTTCTGGTTCGGTGTTTTGTATTTGGCCTGAAGACGAAGGAGTGTTGAGTCATGCGCGATAAACCTGCGAGGGAGTCACTACCCACTCCCGCCAAGTTCATCAACGCACAAAGTGCGATTACCGGCCTGCGTGGCCGGGATCTGGTTTCGACTTTGCGCAGTGTTGCCGCCCATGGCCTGCGCCACCCCGTGCACACCGCGCGACACGCCTTGAAACTGGGTAGCCAACTGGGTCGCGTGTTGCTGGGTGACACTCTGCATCCCACCAACCCGCAAGACCGTCGCTTCGACGACCCGGCGTGGAGTCTCAATCCCTTTTATCGTCGCAGCCTGCAGGCGTACCTGAGCTGGCAGAAGCAGGTCAGGAGCTGGATCGACGAAAGCAACATGAGCCCGGATGACCGCGCCCGTGCGCACTTCGCGTTCGCCCTGCTCAACGATGCAATGTCGCCGTCCAACAGCCTGCTCAATCCACTGGCGATCAAGGAAATCTTCAACTCCGGCGGCAACAGCCTGGTGCGCGGGATCGGCCATCTGGTCGATGACCTCTTGCACAACGATGGCTTGCCCCGGCAAGTCACCAAGCATGCATTCGAGGTTGGCAAGACCGTCGCCACCACCACCGGCGCCGTGGTGTTTCGCAACGAGCTGCTGGAGCTGATCCAATACAAGCCGATGAGCGAAAAGCAGTATTCCAAACCGCTGCTGGTGGTGCCGCCACAGATCAACAAGTACTACATTTTTGACCTCAGCCCCCATAACAGCTTCGTCCAGTTCGCGCTCAAGAACGGCCTGCAAACCTTCGTCATCAGTTGGCGCAATCCGGATGTACGTCACCGCGAATGGGGCCTGTCGAGCTACGTTGAAGCGGTGGAAGAAGCCATGAATGTCTGCCGGGCAATCACCGGCGCGCGCGAGGTCAACCTGATGGGCGCCTGCGCTGGCGGGCTGACCATTGCTGCCCTGCAGGGCCACTTGCAAGCCAAGCGACAGCTGCGCCGCGTCTCCAGCGCGACGTACCTGGTGAGCCTGCTCGACAGCCAACTGGACAGCCCGGCCACCCTCTTCGCCGACGAACAGACCCTGGAAGCCGCCAAGCGCCGCTCCTACCAGAAAGGTGTACTGGACGGCCGCGACATGGCCAAGGTTTTCGCCTGGATGCGCCCCAACGATTTGATCTGGAGCTACTTCGTCAACAATTACCTGATGGGCAAGGAGCCGCCGGCATTCGACATTCTCTACTGGAACAATGACAACACACGCCTGCCGGCCGCCCTGCATGGTGACTTGCTGGACTTCTTCAAGCACAACCCGCTGAGCCACCCGGGTGGCCTGGAAGTGTGCGGCACACCGATCGACTTGCAGAAGGTTACCGTCGACAGCTTCAGCGTGGCCGGCATCAACGACCACATCACGCCGTGGGACGCGGTGTATCGCTCAACCCTGTTGCTCGGTGGCGAGCGCCGCTTTGTCCTGGCCAACAGCGGTCACGTGCAGAGCATTCTCAACCCGCCGAACAATCCCAAAGCCAACTACCTCGAAGGCACAAAACTGAGCAGCGACCCCAGGGCCTGGTACTACGACGCCAAGCCCGTCGACGGTAGCTGGTGGACGCAATGGCTGGGCTGGATTCAGGAGCGCTCGGGCGCAAAAAAAGAAACGCACATGGCCCTCGGCAATCAGAATTATCCACCGATGGAGGCGGCGCCCGGGACTTACGTGCGCGTGCGCTGATGTTCAACGACCGCGGCCTTTAACGGCCGAGGCATGACCCGATCATAAGAAGACTGGATGAAAACCCGCGAACGGATACTCGAATGTGCCCTGCAGTTGTTCAATGAGAAGGGCGAACCGAATGTTTCCACCATGGAAGTCGCCAACGAAATGGGCATCAGCCCGGGCAATCTGTATTACCACTTCCATGGCAAGGAGCCGCTGATTCTCGGCCTGTTCGAACGTTTCCAGGCCGAGTTGTCCCCGTTGCTCGATCCTCCGGCCGACGTCGAACTGGCTCCTGAGGATTACTGGCTGTTCCTGCACCTGATCGTCGAACGCTTGTCACACTATCGCTTTCTGTTTCAGGACCTGTCGAATCTGGCCGGGCGCCTGCCGAAACTGGCCAAGGGTATTCGCAACCTGCTCAATGCGCTCAAGCGCACGCTCGCGTCGCTGCTGGCTCGATTGAAGGCCTTGGGGCAATTGGTCAGCGACACCCAGGCGCTGGGGCAGCTGGTGGAGCAGATCACCCTGACGCTGCTGTTCTCACTGGACTATCAGCGGATTCTGGGCCGTGAAGGCGAAGTTCGATTGGTGGTCTACCAGATCATGATGCTGGTGGCGCCGCATCTGTTGCCGTCGATCAAGGCGGCGACTGAGCAGATGGCGCTGCAGTATCTGGAGGAACACTAAGATCAAAAGATCGCAGCCTGCGGCAGCTCCTACACAGGATCGCGTTTTACTGTAGGAGCTGCCGCAGGCTGCGATCTTTTCAAGCCTTCAAACAAAAACGCCCGACCTTGGCAGGCCGGGCGTTTTTTTGAGCCCTGAACTATCAGGACTGACTGGTTGGCGTCGATGGAGCTGGCGCGGCAGTCTGGGTTACAGCAGGGGTCGGCGCGGCAGCGGAATTCGAAGTGCTTGTCACAGCTGCCGAAGTCACCGGGGTTGCCGGCTTGGCGGTAGCCTCTGCTGGTTTGGCTGCGGCAGCTTTTGGAGCCGCCGGTTTTTTCACCGCTGGTTTCTTCGCTGCAGCAGGTTTTGCCGCTGGCTTGGCTGCCGGTTTAGCGGCAGCGGTTTTCGCTGCAGGCTTGGCTGCGGTTTTGGCAGCCGGTTTAGCGGCTGGTTTGGCCGCTGATTTTGCAGCTGGCTTGGCGGCGGCTGGCTTGGCGGCAGCAGTTTTTGCAGCCGGTTTGGCCGCCGCTTTGGCCAATGGCTTGGCTGCGGTTTTGGCAGCCGGTTTGGCGGCTGGTTTGGCTGCCGCGGTTTTCGCCGCAACAGGCGCAACCTTGGCACCGGTAAGTTTTTCGATTTGCTTGGTCAGGGTATCGACCTTGCTGTGCAGTGCCTTGACTTCATTGCGGCTCGGCACGCCCAGGCGCGAAATGGCGCTGTTCAGGCGCTTGTCGAAAGCTCCTTCCAGCTCATCCCACTTGCCCAGTGCACGATCTTTTACGCCGCTGATGCGCGACTTGGCCGACGATGCGGAGTCCTTGGCGGCGTCGACAGTCTTGCCAACAGCGCTCTTGGTCAGCTTCTCGGCTTTCTCGCCGTCCTTAACCAGCGAGTCGAAGAGTTTGCTGCCGTCAGTGTCGATCTTCGAGTACACGCCTAAACCAGCCAGCCAGATTTTGCGGGAGTAGTCTTCGACTTTTCCGATCCACGAGCTGCTTTCTTTTTCGGTGTTCTTTTTACCAGCCATCCCGTTCTCCTTAAGATTTACGCGCGACGCGTTCGAGCAGTGCCGTCAGCTCATCGAGCTTGGCAGAGAGTGTCTCAACGTCATGTTTAGACGGAATGCCGATGCGATTCAAGGTACTTGCGACACGCGTGTCGAACGCTCTCTCGACTTTGTCGAGCTGAACTTCGACCTTGCCTTTGAAAGTACTCACTTCACTCTTGGCTTCATCGATCTCGGCGTTGGCAGCTTCAAGCTTCTGGGCAACTGCTTTTTTGCCTTTGGTTTCAACTGCTTGCCCAGCCTTGATCAGCTCTTGAAAGTACTCGCTACCCTCTTGGCCGACCTTGGTGTAGGCACCCAGGCCTGCCAGCCAGATCTTGCGGGCATACGATTTGACGTCATGCAGAGCGGTCGTCGATGCGTCGATTTTTTTCTTCAAAATAACTTTGGCCATGGTGCACCTCACGCGCAGAAGGTTTGAGGAACTGCCCGGATAAGTGTCGGGCTCCGGCACAAAGTAGGGAGAAAAATTAGAAACGGCACCCTAACAACTGACATGAACCTTTGAACACATCACAAACAAATGTGGGAGCGGGCTTGCTCGCGAATGCGTTCGTTCAGTTGACTGTGATATTGACTGACACGACGCATTCGCGAGCAAGCCCGCTCCCACACCGACCGCATTTCACAATAAGAACCGGGTCAGACCAACGCTTTATCCAGCGCCTTTTCGATTTCCGCTTTGATCATGCCGCTCATGGCCGACATCATCAGGCCCAACTCCACTTCGACCCTGATCGAGTCGTCACTGACGTGCACCGCGCCTTTCACACCGGAGCGCTTGAGGTTCAAGGTATCGCCAGACCACTGCGGTTCCAGGCCATACTGATCGGAGAGTTTCTGCGCCAGCTTGTCGGCCTTCTCGCGAGCCGCTTCCTTACCCAGGCCATGGGCACGTTCAACACTGATATGGGCCATCAAATGACTCCTGCTTTATGGATGCGTTCCTGAGGCATCTTGACCTCTGCTGCGTCAAAACGTCCCGATGGTTGCCCATCTTACCTTCAGCCTTGCCAAGACAAAGCATGCCTTGGGGATTAGAATGTCGCGCATTCTCTTTTGGTGACAGCGATATGACTGATCAGCGCAAAGGCAACGATGCCGAACCCACCACACACTTCGGCTTCAAAAACGTTCCGGAAAGCCAGAAAGCGGAAAAAGTCGCTGAGGTTTTCCACTCCGTAGCCGCCAAGTACGACCTGATGAACGACCTCCTGTCGGGCGGCATGCACCGCCTGTGGAAGCGTTTCGCGATCGAGTTGTCGGGCGTGCGCACCGGTAACCGGGTGCTGGACATCGCCGGCGGCACGGGTGACCTGACCCGCAAGTTCTCGCACCTCGTTGGCCCGACTGGCCAGGTGGTGCTGGCCGACATCAACGAATCCATGCTCAAGGTCGGTCGTGACCGCCTGCTGGATCTGGGCGTGGCCGGCAACGTCGAATTCGTCCAGGCCGATGCGGAAAAACTGCCGTTCCCGGACAACCACTTCGACTGCGTGACCATCGCCTTCGGCCTGCGCAACGTCACGCACAAGGAAGACGCACTGCGTTCGATGCTGCGCGTGCTCAAGCCTGGCGGTCGCCTGCTGGTGCTGGAATTCTCCAAGCCGACCAACGCGCTGATGTCCAAGGCCTACGACGCCTACTCGTTCGCCTTCATGCCGCTGATGGGCAAGCTGATCACCAACGACTCGGAAAGCTATCGCTACCTGGCCGAATCGATCCGCATGCACCCGAACCAGGAAACCCTGAAGTCGATGATGGTCGAGGCCGGCTTCGACCGCGTGACCTATCACAACATGACCGCAGGCATCGTCGCCCTGCACCGTGGCATCAAGCCCTGATGCTGCTCGCCGGCCTGCTCGCCAGCGTTGAGCTCGGTCTGAACCGGGTGCTTCGCCTCGACAGCACGGCACTGCCACGGCTGGCACATTTGGCCGGCAAAGTGATTGCCGTCGACTGCCGCAGCCCGGCGTTGCAAGTGTTCATCCTGCCCAGCGATGAGGGCCTGATGCTCGCCTCCCATTGGGAAACCGGTGCCGATTGCACCTTGCGCGCACCGGCCTCGAGCCTGCTAAAGCTGGCGATGAGCAAGGACAAGACGGCGGTGCTGCATGCACCCGAAGTCGAGCTCGACGGCGACAGCGGTGTATTGCTGGAACTGGCGGCGATCCTCCAGGACCTCGAGCTGGATTGGGAGTACGAACTCTCGCGCTGGCTCGGCCCTGTCGCCACGCAACTGGTCGGCGGTCACCTGCGCAGCCGCGCCCGCTGGTACCAGCAAGGGTTCGCCAGCCTCGGCCAGAACCTGGGCGAATACCTGGCCGAAGAATCACGCACCCTCGTCGGGCAGCGCGAAGCCGAAGCCCGATTCAGTGAACTGGACCAGATCAAACTCGATCTGGAACGTCTCGAGGCGCGTTTCGAGCGCCTTTCCCGATCCCTCGACCCAAGCGATAACGCATGAAGCTGCTTGCCGTCCGCCGTTTGTTGCGCATCCAGCGCGTCGTGATCCGCTACCGCCTCGATGACCTGCTGTTCGCCCTCCCGCTGCCCTGGTTTCTCCTGGTGCTGCGTTACGCCTTGCCGTGGCGCTGGTTCCCGCGCAAGACGCTGGACTTGAGTCGTGGCGCACGATTGCGCCTGGCGTTGCAGGACCTGGGGCCGATTTTCATCAAGTTCGGGCAGATCCTGTCCACCCGCCGCGACCTACTGCCCGAAGACATCGCCGATGAGCTGATGATGCTGCAGGACCGCGTGCCGCCGTTCGACTCGCAAGTGTCGGTCAATCTGATCGAAGAGCAGCTGGGCAAGAAAATCAGCGAAGTGTTCAGCCGCTTCGACGTCGAACCACTGGCCTCGGCGTCGGTGGCCCAGGTGCACGCTGCGCAGTTGAAAACCGGCGAGGAAGTCGTGGTCAAGGTGATCCGGCCGGGCCTCAAACCAGTGATCGCGCAAGATCTGGCGTGGTTGTTCATCCTCGCCCGCGCCGCCGAAAAACTCTCGGCCGATGCGCGCCTGCTGCACCCGGTGGATGTAGTCCAGGACTACGAAAAAACCATCTACGACGAGCTCGACCTGCTGCGCGAAGCGGCCAACGCCAGCCAGCTCAAGCGAAACTTCGAGGGTTCGCCGCTGCTGTACGTACCACAAGTCTATTGGGACTGGTGCCGGCCGAAAGTGCTGGTGATGGAGCGCATCTACGGCATCCAGGTGACCGACCTCGCGACCCTGGCGGACCAACGCACCGACATGAAAATGCTCGCCGAACGCGGTGTGGAGATCTTCTTCACCCAAGTGTTTCGCGACAGCTTCTTCCATGCCGACATGCACCCCGGCAACATCTTCGTCAGCACGGTGCAGCCGTGGAGCCCGCAATACATCGCGATCGACTGCGGTATTGTCGGCAGCCTTACCCCCCAGGACCAGGATTACCTGGCGCGCAACCTGTTCGCGTTCTTCAAGCGCGATTACCGGCGAGTGGCACAGCTGCACATCGATTCGGGCTGGGTGCCGGCGGAAACCAAACTCAACGAATTCGAAGCGGCGATCCGGACGGTCTGCGAACCGATCTTCGAAAAACCGTTAAAAGATATTTCCTTCGGCCAAGTGCTGATGCGCCTGTTCCAGACAGCTCGTCGCTTCAACATGGAAGTGCAGCCGCAACTTGTCCTGCTGCAAAAAACCCTGTTGAACATCGAAGGATTGGGCCGTCAGCTGTACCCGGACCTCGACCTGTGGAACACCGCGCAACCCTTCCTCGAGCGCTGGATGCGTGACCGCGTCAGCCCCAAAGCCTTGTTTGGCAACGTGCAATCCCAGATCGAACAGATTCCGCACCTGGCCAATATGACCCGTGACCTGCTCGAACGCCTGTCCCAGCCCCATGCCAACGATCCGCCGCCACCCTGGCATCGACGCCGCGACGACTGGTTCCTGCGCCTGCTCGGTACGGCCCATCTGGCCGGTGGCGCGATCCTCGCCGCAGGCGGGCCATTGAACGATCTGGCCTATTGGCCAGCGGGCATCATGATGGCGGTCGGCTTGTATCTGGTCGTTCGCCGATAGCCAGTTGTGCTGCGCACTGGCACACTGTTTCAACGTTGAGCCCGACTAATGATGTGACGGGCTTGCTGTCGGAGTCGAAGATGAAAAACTGGCTGGACGAGATCAAATGGGACGCCGACGGCCTGGTGCCGGCGATTGCCCAGGACCACAAGACCGGGCGCGTCCTGATGATGGCCTGGATGAACCGCGAAGCACTGGAACTGACGGCTGCCGAGAACCGCGCCATCTACTGGTCGCGCTCGCGCGGCAAGCTGTGGCGCAAGGGCGAAGAGTCCGGTCATGTGCAGACCCTGCATGAGATGCGGCTGGACTGCGACGCCGACGTGATCATCCTGATGGTCGAGCAGATTGGCGACATTGCCTGTCATACCGGGCGCCAGAGCTGCTTCTACCGTGTTTTCGAGAACGGTGACTGGACGACTGTCGACCCGGTCCTGAAAGATCCGCACGCCATCTATTGCGCAGGACACAAACATGAGTGACACGTTGACCCGTCTGGCCCAGGTGCTGGAAGAGCGCAAAGGCGCCGCCGCCGACAGCTCGTACGTCGCCAGCCTGTACCACAAGGGCTTGAACAAGATTCTGGAAAAAGTCGGCGAAGAGTCAGTCGAGACCATCATTGCCGCCAAGGACGCCGCCATCAGCGGCGACTGCAGCGATGTGATCTACGAAACCGCCGATTTATGGTTCCACAGCATGGTCATGCTCGCCCAATTGGGGCAGCATCCCCAGGCTGTACTCGATGAACTGGACCGTCGCTTCGGTCTGTCCGGACACGCCGAGAAAGCCTCGCGCCCGTCCGCCTGAATAACTATTAGAGAGGAGCAGCAGCATGGGCATTTTTGACTGGAAACACTGGATCGTCATCCTGGTTGTCGTGGTACTGGTATTCGGCACCAAGAAACTGAAAAACCTCGGCACCGACGTTGGCGAGTCGATCAAGGGCTTTCGCAAGGCCATGAACGACGACGAAAAGCCGGCCGATCCGACAGCGACTCCGGCTCAACCGGTGCCACCGGTCCAGCCACAGGCCTCTGTGAACCAGCCGCACACCATCGACGTGCAGGCGCAGAAAGTCGAAGAGCCGATCCGCAAAGACTCGTGAGCACTGACTAATGTTTGGTATCAGCTTCTCTGAACTGCTGCTCGTCGGCCTCGTCGCCCTGCTGGTGCTGGGCCCCGAGCGCCTGCCGGGCGCTGCGCGTACCGCCGGCCTGTGGGTCGGGCGCCTCAAGCGCAGCTTCAATGCAATCAAACAGGAAGTTGAACGTGAGATCGGTGCCGACGAGATTCGTCGGCAACTGCACAACGAGCACATCCTGTCGCTTGAGCAGGAGGCCCGCAAGATCTTCTCGCCGACCCAGCAGCAACCGACACCTGTCGAGCCTGCAGCGTCGTCGACGATCCATGCGCCTGTCGTTGAATCTGCGCCAGTCGAAGCTGTACCTGTCGCAACAATGCCGGTCGAACCCGTTGCACCTGCGGCGGCGCCCGTTGCGCCGGCCCCTCAAGACCCAACATTGCCGCCGCGAGCCCCATGAGCGATCTTCCTGAAAACGACCAGCACATGCCGCTGGTTTCGCACCTCACCGAGTTGCGTACCCGTCTGCTACGCTGCGTAGCGGCGATCTTCATCATCTTTGCCGGGCTGTTCGCCTTTACCCAGCAAATCTACACCTTCGTCTCGACACCGCTGCGGGCCTACCTGCCAGCCGGTGCGACGATGATTGCCACGGATGTGTCGTCGCCGTTCCTGACGCCACTGAAGCTGACCATGATGGTGTCGCTGTTCCTGGCGATTCCGGTGATCCTGCACCAGATCTGGGGCTTCATCGCACCGGGCCTGTACAAGCATGAGAAACGCATCGCCGTGCCCTTGCTGTGTTCGAGCATCGTGCTGTTCTACGCCGGCATGGCGTTCGCCTATTTCCTGGTGTTCCCGCTGATTTTCAAATTCTTCGCCGCCGCCACCCCGGCCGGCGTGGAAATGATGACGGACATCACCAGCTACCTCGATTTCGTCATGACGCTGTTCTTCGCCTTCGGCGTGGCGTTCGAAATCCCGGTGGCCGTGGTGCTGCTGGTGTGGATCGGCGTGGTCGACGTCAAGTACCTGAAGAAGATCCGCCCGTACGTGATCATCGGCTGCTTCGTGGTCGGCATGATCCTTACCCCGCCGGACATTTTCTCGCAGACCCTGCTGGCGGTACCGATGTGGCTGCTGTTCGAGATCGGCATCCTGTTTGGCAGCCTGATCAGCAAGCGTGGCGAGCATCCGGACGACCAGCCTGCCGACGATAACAACGACCAGCCGCCAGCGACCCAACCGTGAACCTGTTGCTCCTTGAAGAGGCCGACTTCATTGCGGCCGACCGGGTGGTCCTGCGTGATCGGCGGTTGACCCACATGCAGGAAGTCCACCGCTGTGAAGTGGGTGACAGCATGCGGGTCGGCCGCATCGGCGGCTTGATGGGCTCGGCCGAGGTGTTGCGCCTGGACGCCAACGAGGCGGAACTGCGCGTCACCCTCGACCAGTCCCCACCCGCCAAGCTGCCGTTGACCCTGGTCCTGGCCCTGCCGCGGCCCAAGATGCTGCGCAGGGTGTTCCAGACCGTCGCGGCCATGGGAGTGCCACGGGTCGTGCTGGTGAACAGCTATCGCGTCGAGAAGAGTTTCTGGCAGACACCGTTCCTGGAGCCCGAGGCCATTCGCGAGCAATTGATCCTGGGACTCGAACAGGCCAGGGACAGCGTGCTGCCGCAAGTCGTGATCGAGAAACGCTTCAAGCCGTTCGTCGAAGATCGCCTGCCTGCCATTACCGAGGGCACTCTCGGCCTGGTTGGTCATCCAGGCCAATACCCGCCCTGCCCCCGCGCCCTCACCGAGCCCGTGACCCTGGCCATCGGCCCGGAAGGTGGCTGGATTCCCTACGAAATCGACTTGCTGGGCAAGTCCGGCCTGCAACCGGTGCAGTTGGGCGAGCGCATCCTGCGCGTGGAAACTGCCGTTACCGCGCTGCTCGCCCGGCTCTTCTAACCCAACACCGCCACCCTGCAGGAGCGAGCATGCTCGCGATGGACATCAGAGCGCCGTAGGGTATCAGGCAGCCAGCGTCATCGTTCACGACCTTCGCGAGCATGCTCGCTCCTACAGGATTCCCTCCGCCTGCCGATATACCTCCCATGAAACCAATGTTTGCTTCGGGAGAGTTGCAGCATGTACCAATCGCTAGCCGATAAACTGGGGAACGTAAGCGTAAACCGCAAGCTGGGCGTCGGCTTCGGTCTTGTGCTGCTGCTGACGATGCTGATCACCTTCACGGGCTGGACCGGCCTGAGCGACGTCACCCGTCGCGGTGATACGCTGGGGTTCATTTCCGATATCAACGGGATGACCAAAGACCTGCGCATCGCCCGCCTGGATTACGAAATGCGCCGTGGCGAACAAGGCCCCGGCGCCGTCAATGATTTGCTGGGCAAGCTCGACACCAGCCTGCAAGCGGCTCGCCGGATGATCGAGCAACCCGGCGACGTAGCCATGGTCGACCAGCAATTGGCCGCCGTCAGCCTGTACAAGCAAGCCTTCGCATCCATGACCCAGATCAGCGCCAGTCGCGAAGATGCTCGCAGCAAATTGGGCGCCACCGCCGACAATGCCGTGGCCAAAGTCGCCGAAGTCGAACAATCCCTACTGCAAGGCGACAGCGTGGCGCAGTTCAATAGCGTGATCGACTTGAGCAAATTGATCCAGCAAGCGCGCTTTCAGGTGCGTGGTTACACCTACAGCGGAAAGGCTGAGGCAGAACAGCCAGCGCTGGACGCCATCGACAACGCGCTGAAACATCTGCAAAGCCTGCCGTCGAAGCTGCCAGAACAACACATCGCTAACTTGCAGCAAGCAACAGACTCGCTCAGGGCCTACCGCGCCGCGGTCATCCAATACCACGATTCCCAGACCGCCAGCGCCGATGCATTCAAACATATGGCTGCCCAAGGCGAGATTCTGCTCGACGTCAGCAAGAAGCTCACCGCCTCGCAAACCCTGGTGCGCGATACCGACGTAGCGCACGCCAAGAACATGCTGTTGCTGGCCACCCTCCTGGCCCTGGTCATTGGCCTGTTTGCCGCCTGGGCCATCACCCGGCAGATCGTGATTCCGCTGAACCAGACCCTCAAGGCGGCCGAACGCATCGCTGCCGGTGACCTGACCCACAACCTGGTGTCCCGTCGCCAAGATGAACTGGGCCAACTGCAGCGCGCCATTCAGAGCATGACCCAAGGCCTGCGCGAATTGATCGGCGGCATCAGCGACGGCGTCACGCAGATCGCCAGCGCCGCCGAGGAACTGTCGGCCGTCACCGAACAGACCAGCGCCGGGGTCAACAGCCAGAAGGTCGAGACCGATCAGGTGGCGACCGCCATGAACGAGATGACCGCAACGGTGCAGGAAGTCGCACGCAACGCCGAGGAAGCCTCGGAGGCCGCCGTAGCCGCCGACCAACAGGCCCGCGAAGGTGACAAGGTAGTCGGTGAGGCCATCGCCCAGATCGAGCGCCTGGCCACGCAAGTGGGTCATTCCACCGAAGCCATGGGCGAGCTCAAGCGCGAAAGCGACAAGATCGGCAGCGTGCTCGACGTGATCAAGTCCGTCGCCCAGCAAACCAACCTGCTGGCGCTCAACGCGGCTATTGAAGCCGCCCGTGCCGGTGAGGCCGGACGTGGTTTTGCGGTGGTCGCCGATGAAGTACGCAGCCTCGCCCAGCGCACCCAGAAGTCCACTGAGGAAATCGAAGAGCTGATCGTTGGCCTGCAAAGCGGCACTCAGCAAGTCGCCAACATCATGGACAATAGCCGCAACCTGACCGACAGCAGCGTAGAGCTGACTCGCCGCGCCGGCGGCTCGCTGGCCAACATCACCCGCACCGTCTCAGCCATTCAGGCAATGAACCAACAAATCGCCGCTGCCGCTGAAGAGCAAAGCGCCGTGGCCGAAGAAATCAACCGTAGCGTGCTGAACGTACGCGATGTTTCGGAACAGACCTCGGCTGCCAGTGAAGAGACCGCCGCCTCCAGTGTTGAGCTGGCGCGGTTGGGGACTCATCTGCAGATGTTGGTAGGCAGATTCAGAGTTTAAACGGTGATACGGATGCCTCGGTTTATTTGAAACCGAGGCTCTGCCTACAATCGAAAAATCAGTACAGTTTAATCTTTATTTAAGTACTATTCCCCTAACAGTTCTGCTAGTGGTCAATGGGGTTTGACCTGTGCATTAATCAATCCTGTTGCTCCCCCGACAGGAACCCACCATGTCTCTCCCAGCGCAAACTCTAGAAGTTCAAACATCTCGCTCTTTTTTGCTCCCACCTACTGTGACCGACACAGTAGATGGAACTTTGAACTTCAATAACTTGATAAGCCCCCCAATAGTCAGCGTTGCACCCTGGGTTGGAATTAATAGCCAATCAAAACTATGGATGCATTGCGAATGCATCTACGCCAACGGACGCCCTTGCATTATTGAGCTGGCAGAGGCTGTACCAGTGAGCACCTCGCCTGACGCACAGGCGTTCTCCTGCGAACTACCACTAGACGAGCTCTCGAAGCTGGCCGACAACACTACCATTACAATAATCCTGATGGTGAGTAGCGATGGCACACTGGAGAAACAATCTCTCAACAGCGTTCGCTACAGCCTAATGTTTCAACACCCTATAATCCTGACCAATTACAGTCGTTGGATGACAGACATTGGCTCAAACCTTGAACACTTGAAAATACATGACCTGATATTACTCCAAGCCCATAATGCTGGCGTCGACCAAGTAGGCGCTGGGTGGCCGGCTGATCAGTGGGCTGCCTGCCAGGATGACTCTTTTACCTATCAACTGCGTAACGGTGTTCGAGCTCTTGACCTGCGCTTATATCGCCAAAGCCAGGAGATGGACACCCATAGAGAATTCAGATTTGAACACTCAAACTATCACGCCAATCGCTATCTGAACGATTGTATTCATGGAGTTTTAGAGTTCGCAGAACAAAACCCAGGGGAAATCGTGATACTCGGCTTCCACGACGTACAATTAGACGGTAGAGAGTCACACGCCGCCTTCATTATAAACTTGGTACTCGGTAGGCGCTGCATTCCCCCAACGGCAAAAGACCTGACAATTGGTCAAATCCGCAGCCGATTCCCTGGCAGAAACGTCATTATTGCCTGGAACTATTCAGATTCCCTTTGCTGGCCACCCGTTCATCAGACCTGGACCGGCGAAGACTTGAATAGCGACAGGGATCTTTATAACCATATAATTCGCACCATGGCCGAGCCGCCGCAGGATCGGCTATGGTCGATATTCGCCGCTGGCTACGATTTATTGGGACCTATACGCTTTGGGCCCAGCGCTTTACATTGGGATTCTTTCTTTAACAGTGTGGGTTCTGACCGCTATCGGCAGCCCAGCAAAGGGAATATGATCAACGTTGATTTCTTCGCTGGAACAGGCGTAGTTGATCGATGCATCAACGCCACGCGAACGAGAGCGAATAAGGCCAGTCTAACCCCCCCCACGGGTCTGACAGCGAGCAATATAACAACCGACTCAATTCGTTTGAGGTGGGGCCCTCCTCAAGACAACGAAACAGTTAATCATTACGCATTCTTCCTGAATGATGAACTCGTTCACTGGGAAAACGTCATGGAGTATACGTTCAAAGGATTAAAGGCTGGGGTACCTTACCGGCTCCAGGTAGTAGCAGTTTTCAACTCCGGCAAAGGTGCTGCAGCTGAAATCACTGTAGGGATACCAGACACCATAAAACCCACTCCACCGACCGATCTCCACTTCGTTTTTTTTGGCGAGGCCAATCTTGCCCGCCTTCAATGGACCGCTTCGACTGACAACGTGGCAGTCATCGGCTATCAGGTTTACCGCGACGGCTCGCCGTTCGGAGAAATAACCCAACAAACGTCTACCCTAATCGAGGTTGTCACCAACCAGTCGTACAAAGTCCGAGCGCTGGATGCCGCCGGAAACTTCGCCGACTCCACCTCGCTGACAGTGCCAGTAGACAAAATCCCCCCCAGCAAACCCACCAACCTTCGCGCTCCCACAATCACCGTCAACTCCGTCAGCCTGGAGTGGTATCCATCCAGTGATAATGTCGCGGTTATCGGCTATCGGATCTACCGCAACGGCACACCGATCAACCCGCTTATTGTCGACACCCGTTACACCGATCATGGTCTTGCCGAAGCTACCCACTATATTTACAAGGTGCGTGCGCTGGATGCCGGCGGAAACTTTGCCGAATCCGACCCGTTGCCGGTCACTACACTAGACAAGACTGCACCTTCCAAGCCAACCAACCTCGAAATCATAACTCATGCAGGCAAAAGCGCTCTCCTCTGGCGCCCGTCAACTGATAACGTCAAGGTCATCGGCTATGAGGTTTATCGAAACGGAAATCTACTCGACATAACCGAAGGTACGCTTCTTTTCCCTATCGACGTGACCCAACCCTCTCGGTTCCAGGTGCGCGCAATGGATGCTGCCGGAAACGGTACCTACTCGGACGTGCTGGTATCCAAAGACGATCAGCCACCCAGCAAACCCGGCAATCTGCGAGCCACCAGCATCACCAATAACTCCGCCACCCTGGAGTGGACTGCATCCAGTGATAACGTTGGGGTTACCGGCTATGAGATCTTCCGTGGTAACAATAGGATCGACACTGCGAACGGCACCCGCTTCGTTGTCAACGGCTTGAGCCCAGGTACACCCTATGTTTTCAAGGTGCGGGCGATGGATGCCGCCGGCAACGGTACCGACTCCGATCCGCTGCCAGTCACCACCACCAAACCAGACACGACAGCGCCCTCCAAACCCACTAACTTGAGAGCCACCACTATCACCGACACCTCTGCCACTCTGGAGTGGAATGCATCCAGTGATAACGTCGGGGTTACCGGCTATGAGATCTTCCGTGGCAACAATAGGATCGACACTGCGAACGGCACCCGCATCGTTGTCACCGGCTTGAGCAAAAATACACCCTATGTATTCAAGGTGCGCGCGATGGATGCCGCCGGAAACGGTACCTATTCCGATCCGCTACCACTCACCACGCTTGCGGGCAATGGCCCGACCAATCTGACGTTCGAACGGTCCAGCGACATTGTCGGACTTCTCAAATGGGAACCTCCCGTTGATAGTAGCGGCGTCACCGGTTATCAGCTTTCACGAGATCGAAACATCCTCGGAGATCTTCCCGATACCTACTACCTGTTCCTTAATTTGACGCCCGGTGTAACGCACTTGTTCGAGGTGCGAGCGAACCGCAATGGAAGGTATTCGGATGCTGTCCAGATTAGTGGCTGATCTGGAATTACCGACAGCAAGCTCCTGCGCCCACAGAGTCTTCGTCCAGTTGTAGATTCTGTGGGCAGGAGGCGCCCAAGCGTTTTGCTGCGTGACGTACAACGCTAGATCAAACCGGCTCACAACACCTGGCGTAAAAACGCCTGCGCCCGTGGATCCTTCGGAGCATCGAAGAACTCCGCTGGCGAGGCGTCTTCCAACAACTTGCCATGATCGAAGAACAACACCCGATCCGCCACTTCCCGCGCAAAGCCCATCTCGTGGGTCACGCAGACCATGGTCATGCCTTCCACAGCCAGCGTCTTCATGACATCCAGCACTTCGCCAACCATTTCCGGATCGAGCGCCGAGGTCGGCTCGTCGAATAGCATCACCTTCGGTTCCATCGCCAGCGCCCGGGCAATCGCTACCCGCTGTTGCTGGCCGCCGGACAGCCGCGACGGAAATTCGTTGGCTTTCTGTGCAATACCGACCTTTTCGAGCAGCACCATGGCCTTGGCCTCGCGCTCCTTCTTGCCGCGCTTGCGCACGACTTTCTGCGCCAGGCACAGGTTTTCCAGCACGGTCATGTGCGGGAACAGGTTGAAATGCTGGAATACCATGCCAACTTCACGGCGGTAGGCGTTCACGTCGGTTTTCGGATCGGCCAGTTGCAGGCCGTCGATGCTCACTGAACCGGAATCGAACTCTTCCAGGCCATTAAGGCAACGCAAGAAGGTCGACTTGCCGGAACCGGACGGACCGATCACCACCAGTACTTCACCCTTGGCGACGGTCGTGCTGACGTTGTCCACCGCGCGCACCACTTGGCCGCGGGTGTCGTAGATTTTTACCAGATCGCGGACTTCAATCACTTTGCGCGAGCCTCCGCTCAAGCCTGCTGGCGATTTTCGACAGCGGCAGGTTGATCAACAGGTACAGGCCGGCGACGCAGAACAGGATTTCGAACGGCGAGAACGAGGTGGTGATGACTTCACGACCGCTTTTGAGCAGTTCGGTAATCGCGATCACCGACACCAGCGACGTGTCTTTCACCAGACTGATGAACTGACCGGCCAGCGGCGGCAGTACGCGCTTGAACGCTTGCGGCAGCACCACATGACGCATCGACTGGCCAGCATTCAAGCCCAGCGAGCGCGCGGCTTCGTTCTGGCCACGGGCGATCGACTGCACGCCGGAGCGGATGATCTCTGCGACGTAGGCGCCGGTGAACAGCGACAGCGCGGCGATCCCGGCGAATTCCCGGGACAGGTTCATTACGGTACCGATGAAGAAGTAGAAAATGAAAATCTGCACCAACAGCGGTGTACCGCGCACCAGTTCGACGTAGATGGTCGAGAGGTCGCGCAGGGTCGGGTTATTCGACAGCCGACACAGGCCCGTCGCCAAGCCAATCAACAGGCCGAGCACGCCGGACACCACCGACAGCCACAACGTGGTCCAGAGGCCCCACAACAGCGGTCCGGCGGCCCAGTGGCGGGTAACACCAATCACATCGCCTTCGGCCACATCATCGCCTTGGGCGACTTGCAGGCTGTTTTCGTCGACGGTCAGATGTTGTTCGTCCCCTGCGTCATTGCGCAGCGTGACCTCAGCTTTATCGCCCTTGCGCACTAACTCGCTGACGGTGGAGATGTCGGCGGCGCGCTGGGATTCTTCGGCGTGGTAGGCAAAGTACTGCGGTACGCGGTTCCAGCGCCATTCGTACGACATCAGCGAGGTGGCGTAATACAACGCGCCAGCCAGGCCGATCAGCACCAGCACGGTCAGGACGTGCCAGGGCCATTGGGCTTTTTTCTGTTTCATTGGGTATGCAGGTTCCGGATTCTGTGTCGCCAGGGAGGCCGCCATCGCCGGCAAGCCGGCTCCTACAGTTGATTTGGGTGAATACAACAGGTGTGTCCGACGCTAATCCTGTAGGAGCCGGCTTGCTGGCGTTGACGCGACTCGGTCTGAGGCCTTACTCCATATCCTTGAGCCAAGCGGTGTCTTTGAACCACTTGTCATGGATGCGATCGTAGGTGCCGTCTTCGTGGATCTGGTGCAGGAAGTTGTTGATGAAGTTGATGCTGTCGTAGTCACCCTTCTTCAGGCCGAAGGCCAGCGGCTCGTAGGTGAACGGCTTGTCGAGGAACACCAGCTTGCCGTTGCCGACCTTGTTCACCGCCACAACGTTGTAAGGGGCGTCGTAGATAAAGGCGTCGGCCTTGCCATTGACCACGTCGAGCACAGCTTCCTGTTCGTTGTCGTAGCCGTGGTACTTGGCTTTGGCAATCAGCTTTTTGGCGACCATCTCGCCGGTGGTGCCGAGCTTGGAGGTGATGCGGTAGTCGGCGGTGTTCAGGTCTTTGTAGGACTTGATGGTGCCTTCCAGCTCCTTGCGGATCAGCAGGGTCTGGCCGACCACGATAAACGGTTCACTGAAGTTCAGGCGCAGGTTGCGCTCCTGGGTCAGGGTCATGCCACTGCCGATCATGTCGAACTTGTCGGTCAGCAGGGCCGGGATGATGCCGTCGTAGCCGGTGGACACCAGCTCCAGCTTGACGCCCATGGCCTTGGACATGGCTTTGAGGATGTCGACTTCGAAACCGATGATCTCGCCGCGCTTGTTGGTCATTTCGAACGGCATGTAAGTCGGGTCCATGCCGACTTTCAACGTGCCGCGCTTGACCGCGTCATCAATGGCACCGGCCTGCGCCGCGCTGACTGCAACCAATGCCATGACGCTGACCAGCAGCATCGACAGATACTTCTTCATCTTCAAGTCCCCAAAACCATTGCGTTTGCGGCACGAAATCGACAGTTTTTCCTGAGAAAACCGATAGATACGGACACAAAACGGTCCGGGCGCACCAATTCGGGGAGGGATGCTAACGCACCTGTCCAATTGCACAAGTTTTTTGGGTAATTGATCGTTCCCACGCTCTGCGTGGGAACGCAGCCAGGGACGCTCCGCGTCCCAACGATCAATAAAAAACCCGCTTTCGCGGGTTTTTTTTGTTACGCCAACTGAGGCTGGGCGCTCAGCGGCTGGAGCGGCAACAGCGGTGCATGGGGGTCGGCCTGGACCGACTTGCGCCACGCACCCAACCACCCGGGGTGACCTTCGCTCCACACCTGCTCATGCAAGCGAGCCAATGCCACCGGGTCGCTCAGCAGCTGTACCCGCTCATTGTTGGTCAGGCCTTCAGGCCCGACTTTCATCGCGTGCCGCACCCGCTCGACCCGCAGCCATTCGATCGGCTCGGCCTCACGGTGCCGCGAGGTCGCCAGCGCACACGCCAGGGCGTTCTGCTGTGGATCGACCACCGCGCGGATGAAGCCTTCCTTGAGCGCGTGATAACGGTTTTCATGAGTGTACTGGTCAGTCGCCAGCAACGCCTGCGGTGGATTGTATTCCTCCGGAATCAGGAACAGGCTCTCGTCACGGGACTTGAGACCCAGGCCGACGCGGCTTGAAATCACCGACACCGGGATCGACAACATCAGCGAACCGACGATCGGCACCAACCACCACAGGAAGCTTGGGTTCAGCCAGATCACCAGCAGTGCCCAGAAGAAACCCAGCAAGGTCTGCGGACCGTGGCGCTTGACCGCTTCGCTCCAGGGTGTGGAGTCGTCGTCACGCTGCGGCGAATTCCAGGTCGCGGCCCAGCCGAGGAATGCGGCGAGCACGAAACGGGTGTGGAAAATCATCCGCACCGGCGCCAGCAGCATGGAGAACAACATCTCCAGCAGCATCGACAGCGTGACCTTGAACTTGCCACCGAACTCTTTCGCGCCCTTGGCCCAGATCAGGATGATGCTCAATAGCTTCGGCAGGAACAGCAGCACGATGGTGGTCGAGAATAGCGCAATCGCCTTGTCCGGATGCCATTGTGGCCACAGCGGATAGAGCTGGCGCGGTTCGAGGAAGTATTGCGGCTCCATCAACGTATTGACCGCCAGCAGCGCCGTCGACAACACCAGGAAGAAGAACCACAGTGGCGCCGACAAGTAAGACATCACGCCGGTCAGGAACACGGCGCGGTGCACCGGGTGCATGCCCTTGACCAGGAACAGGCGGAAGTTCATCAGGTTACCGTGGCACCAGCGACGGTCACGCTTGAGTTCGTCCAGCAGGTTCGGCGGCAATTCTTCATAGCTGCCCGGCAAGTCATAGGCAATCCACACGCCCCAACCCGCACGGCGCATCAGCGCGGCTTCGACGAAGTCGTGGGACAGGATCGCACCGGCAAATGCACCTTTGCCCGGCAACGGCGCCAGGGCGCAGTGCTCGATGAACGGCTTCATGCGGATGATCGCGTTGTGGCCCCAGTAGTGGGATTCGCCCAACTGCCAGAAGTGCAGGCCAGCGGTGAACAGTGGACCGTACACACGGGTAGCGAACTGCTGCATGCGCGCATACAGGGTGTCCATGCCCGACGCACGTGGCGCGGTCTGGATGATCCCGGCGTCCGGCGTGGCTTCCATCAGGCGTACCAGACTGGTCAGGCACTCGCCGCTCATCACGGAGTCAGCATCGAGCACGACCATGTACTTGTAGTCACCCCCCCAGCGACGGCAGAAGTCATCGAGGTTGCCGCTTTTACGTTTCACACGACGACGGCGGCGACGATAGAAGATCTTGCCGAAGCCACCGGCTTCGCGGCAGACGTCCAGCCAGGCTTGCTGTTCGGCGACGCATATATCGGCGTCGTTACTGTCACTGAGCACGAAGAAATCAAAGCGATCCAGGTCACCTGTGGCGGCGACCGACTCGAACGTTGCACGCAGGCCGGCGAATACCCGAGGCACGTCTTCGTTACAGATCGGCATCACCAGTGCGGTGCGCGCATCCTTCGGAATCGGCTCGTTGCCAGCGCTTTTGCCGGAGATACGGTATTTATCGTGACCAGTGAGCAGCTCGAGAAAGCCCATCAGCGCGGTCCAGAAACCGGCCGAGACCCAGCAGAACAAAATCCCGAACAAGATCAGGATGCTGGTCTGCAATGCATACGGCAGCACTTGCGTGGCGGTTTGCAACAGCGGTTGGTGCAGGACTTCATCAAGGTCGACGAACGACCAGCCCTGGTACGGCATGATGCCTTTCATGTACCAGCCGGCGACGATGGTTTGTCCGAGCATCAGGACCAACAGAATGTAGCGACGGATCGAACCGACCGTGCGCCAGCGCGCCGCCGGCAGCACATTCTCGTCTTTAGGCGGTTTCGGCGGGTTGGTGCGACCGGTTAGACGTCGCCAGCCGCGCACCAGGATATTGGTACGCCATGGCTCTGGCACGACCTTGGTCCGACGAATCGGCGGGGTCGCCTTCAGGCAGACGCGCCCGCTGGCGTCGAGCGCCAGCATTTCAGCGTCCTGCAACTCTTCAGCGGTGCTCAGGGTCAGGCGCTTGCCAACCGATGCCTGGGCGGCCTCGGTCGGGGCATCAAATGTCGAAGACGACAAACGCTCGTGCAATTCGCTGAAGGACTTGCAGCCCGCGAGTTCCGCGCGCTGCTGGTCGGTCATCGGCAGATGTGCCAGATACTCGGATAGAGTCTCTGGCTGTACTTGAGAATTACTCATCGGCAGGCAACTGGTAGCTCCAGGTCTCGGTCAGGACTTCTTCAGTCGATGCCGATTCCGGTGTGGCTGGGACCGCGTCGGCAGCAGCAGGCTGCTTGGCGTCATTGTTGTTCGCCTTGTCCTTGGCATCTGCGACTGGCTTGGCTTCGGCCTGCTTGGCCTCGGCGGCCTTCGCTTCCTTGTCTGCTTTCTCCGCTTGCTTGGCGGCAACTTTGTCGGCCTTGGCAACGGAAGAAGTGGATGCTGGAATCGAAGTCTTGGCCAGATCGGCAGGCACGATGTTCTGCACCAGTGCAGCACGCATCTCGGTGGACTTGCCCGGGTCCTTGATCTTCATCCGAAGAGTCAGGCGCCAGCCCTTGGTTTCAGGGTTGTAGCGCACGCTGTTCTCGACCAGTTCGGCGTTTTCGCCGACGCTGACCTGGCTGCGCACATCCGTATCCGGGGCCAAAGCCGCCAGGGACGGACCTTCGAAGTCCACCAGATAGGCAACGCTGCCGTCCGGCTGACGAATCAGGTTGGACTGCTTGACGTCACCGGTGGATTTGAGGGTCTGACTGACCCAGGCACTGTCCGGTGCGTGCAGCGCCGCTTCGTCCATGGTCCAGTGCATGCGATAAGCGAAGTCCAGCGGCTGGCCTGGCTCCGGCATCTTTTCCGGGCTCCAGAACGCCACGATATTGTCGTTGGTTTCGTCGGCGGTCGGAATCTCGACCAGATCGACGGTGCCCTTGCCCCAATCGCCCTTCGGTTCGATCCAGGCGCTTGGTCGCTTATCGTAGCGGTCGTCGAGGTCTTCGTAGTGGCTGAAATCACGACCACGTTGCAGCAAGCCGAAGCCACGTGGGTTCTCGACGGAGAAGTTGCTCACCGCCAGGTGTTTCGGGTTGTTCAGCGGACGCCAGATCCACTCGCCGTTGCCGGCATGGATCGACAGACCGCTGGAATCGTGCAGCTCACGACGGTAGTTGAGGACTTTCGATGGCTGGTTGGCACCGAACAGGAACATGCTGGTCAATGGCGCGATGCCCAGTTTGCCGACTTTGTCGCGCAGGAACATCTGCGCCTTGACGTCGACAATGGTGTCGCTGCCCGGACGCAGGGTCAGGCGGTAGGCGCCGGTCGCCCGTGGCGAATCCAGCAGGGCGAAGATCACCAGGTGCTTGTCGCCCGGTTTCGGCTGTTGAATCCAGAACTCGCGAAAACGCGGGAACTCTTCGCCGGACGGCAGTGCGGTATCGATCGCCATGCCGCGAGCGGACAAGCCGTAGACGTGCCCCTTGCCGACCACGCGGAAGTAGCTCGCGCCCAGCATGGTCATGATTTCGTCCTGCTTGTCAGCCTTGTTGACCGGGTACAGGACGCGGAAACCGGCGTAGCCCAGCTGCTCGGTGGCCTTAGGATCGAACTTGACGTCGCCGAAATCGAAACGACTCGGGTCGTACTTGATCTCTTCGACGGTGTTCGCCGTGATTTCGTTGATTTTCACCGGCGTATCGAAATGCATGCCCTGGTGATAGAACGACAGCTTGAACGGTGTCTTCTGATCGGCCCATTCGGCTTTTTCAGTCAGGAAGCGAATTTTCTGATAATCGGCGAATTTCATCTCGCGAAATTCGTTCGGCAGGTTACTGCGCGGAGCTTCGTACTTTTGCCCGGCCAGCTCTTTTGCCTTGACCGATACATCATCCAGACTGAATGCCCAAAGCTGGCCGGCGCTGAGCAGGCACAGCAGTGCCGAGCCCGCTACCAATGCGCTACGAAACCGTTTGGCAGTCAATTTTGGTGCGTTACAGGGACTAACAATCACGAGCAACCCTCGCCGAAAACAGATCAAAAAACCAACGGCCAGTTAAAGGGCCAGCAGGTATCCGGCACGAAAAAGCCGACCCTGCAGACCACTCTTGCCAAGTTGGCGAGCATTGTTCCGACTCCGCTGGGGCAAAATGATTCCCCAATCGGATCCGGACAAGTCTCTACCTAAGTCAAAATGGACCAACGAACGCTGATCCCCGTAGCGCGCGATTATCTAGTAGGCCGCGTTACAACGCATCAGGGGTAACAAAGTATTTATTGGGATAAACGCCTGTTTTCGACCGAAAAGCGCTTAAAAAGATGTTTCAAGCGCTTTCAGGTCTGTAACAGGAAGGTAACCGGGCCATCATTGACCAGGTGCACCTGCATATCCGCGCCGAATCTACCTGATGCCACAGTGCCATGCACCTGTTTCGCTTTGCTTAATAGATAGCCGAAAAGCTCCTCGCCCAAGGCCGGGGGGGCCGCGGTCGAGAAGCTCGGTCGCAGCCCGCTCTTGGTGTCGGCGGCCAGGGTGAACTGCGAGACCAGCAACAACCCGCCACCCACATCCGCCAAGGACAGGTTCATCTTGCCCTCAGCGTCGCTGAACACACGATAGTTAAGCAGCTTATTGAGAAGTTTGTCGGCGCTGGTCCGCGTGTCGTCCGGCTCGACGGCTACCAGCACCAGCAAGCCCTGGTCGACCGCGCCAACCACTTCCCCCGCGACCTCGACTCGCGCGCCGCGCACGCGTTGCAGCAGGCCCTTCATGCTTCTTCAGGCGACAGGTCGAGCAAGCGCCGGGCCATTCGATCGGCAGCGCGCACCAATGCATCGGTAATCCCCGGTTCGGCGGCGGCATGGCCCGCATCCCGGATGATCTGCAATTCGCTGTTGGGCCAGGCCTGGTGCAGTTCCCAGGCGTTATCCAAGGGGCAGATCACGTCATAGCGGCCATGGACGATCACGCCAGGCAAGTGGGCGATCTTGCCCATGTCGCGAATCAGCTGATTGGGTTCCAGGAAAGCATTATTGGTGAAGTAGTGGCATTCGATGCGGGCGATGGACAACGCGCGTTGCGGTTCGGAGAAACGATCGACCACCAGCGGGTTCGGACGCAGCGTCGCGGTCCGGCCTTCCCATGTGGACCAGGCTTTGGCGGCGTGCATCTGGGCGATCTGATCGTTGCCGGTGAGTCGTTTATGGAAGGCGTTGAGCAAATCGCCGCGCTCGTCCATCGGGATCGGCGCAACGTAGTCCTGCCAGTAATCGGGAAACAGACGGCTGGCGCCCGCTTGATAGAACCATTCGATTTCCTGTGGGCGGCACAGGAAAATCCCGCGCAGGATCAAGCCGTGCACGCGCTCCGGATGAGCTTGTGCATAGGCCAGCGCCAGGGTCGACCCCCAGGAGCCGCCGAACAGCACCCACTTGTCGATGCCCAGGTGCTCGCGGATTCGCTCAAGGTCGGCGACCAGGTCCCAGGTGGTGTTGTTTTCGAGGCTGGCATGGGGGGTGGAGCGACCGCAACCGCGTTGGTCGAAGGTGACGATGCGGTACAGGTTTGGATCGAAGTAGCATCGGCTCGCCGCGTCACACCCGGCGCCGGGGCCGCCGTGAATGAACACCACTGGCAAACCTTGCGGTGAACCGCTTTCGTCGACATACAGCGTGTGGGTCTCGTCGACGGCCAGATCGTGCCGGGCGTGGGGTTTGATCTGCGGGTACAAAGTCTGCATTGCGCACTCCGTAAGGGGTCGAGGTCATCCCTGGGGGGACTTCTATTATTCTGCCGTTGGGCATCATAAACCCGATTTACGTCAATGAGCATGCACTTGCTGGATTGTAAATTGGCCGCCGGAAAACCTGTGGGAGCGAGCCTGCTCGCGAAGAGGGCGTGTCAGGCGCTATCCATGTTGACTGACCCACCGCATTCGCGAGCAGGCTCGCTCCCACAAGGTTACGCGTTGTAATGCTTTTCGCCCCAGGCCAGCAGGCCTTGCAGCAATTCCTTCAAAACCACGCGGGTCGGCTCTGCCAGGTCTGGTCGATAACGGAACGGCTCGAACTCTTCCATATAGGTGCACTGGCCCAGCTCCAGTTGCACGGCATGAATGTTTTGCGCCGGATTGCCGTAGTGACGGGTGATGTGTCCGCCCTTGAAGCGCCCATTCAGCACATGGCTGTAGTCCGGATGCCCCGCGCAGATCGCTTCCAGTTGAGTTGCAAGCTGTGGATCGCAACTGGCGCCGTTAAAGGTGCCGAGGTTGAAATCCGGCAGTTTGCCGTCGAACAGGTGCGGGATGATCGAGCGGATCGAGTGGGCATCGAACAACAGCGCGTAGCCGAACTCGGCTTTCAATCGCGCCAGCTCGTTGTGCAAGGTGCTGTGGTATGGCGTCCAGATCTGCTCCAGATAGGTCGCGCGCTCTTCTTTCGAAGGCTCCATTCCCTCATGGAACAACGCAATACCGTCGAACAGTGTCGCCGGGTACAGACCGGTGGTGGCGCCGACATACAAAGGCTTGTCGTCGGATGGCCGGTTCAGGTCGATGACAAACCGCGAGTATTCGGCGGCCAGGGTACTGGCACCCAGTTCGGCGGCGAAATCGTACAGCTGCGGGATGTGCCAATCGGTGTCCGGCAGGCTTTTCGCGGCGGGGATCAACCCGGCTTCGACCGCGGGGGTCAGGCGCACACCGGCGTGGGGCATGCTGATCAGCAGCGGCACGCGGCCTTGTTTGAAGTTCAGAACCTTATCCACAACTGCTCTCCTACAGACTTGTTTCGACGCCGTGACGCACGACGCGTTTTTCCAGGTCGCCGCCCAGCCAGTAGCACAGGTCGGCCGGACGATCGATTTGCCAGGCAACAAAATCGGCTACCTTGCCCGCCTCCAGCGAACCGTGGGTAGCGGCCATGCCCAATGCCGTCGCGGCATGAATCGTCGCGCCCGCCAGGGCCTCTTCCGGGGTCATGCGGAAACAGGTGCAGGCCATGTTCAACATCAGCCGCAACGACAGCGCCGGAGAGGTGCCGGGGTTGAGGTCGCTGGCGATGGCGATTTTCACCCCGTGTTTGCGCAAGGCCTCCATCGGTGGCAATTGGGTCTCGCGCAGGAAATAGAAAGCGCCGGGCAGTAACACGGCCACTGTGCCGGACTTGGCCATGGCGATGGCGTCGTCTTCTGTCATGAATTCCAGGTGGTCGGCCGACAGTGCGTGGTAACGCGCCGCGAGGCTCGATCCATGCAGGGACGAGAGCTGCTCGGCGTGCAGCTTCACCGGCAAGCCCAGTTCCCGAGCAGTGACGAATACGCGCTCAACCTGGGCAGGGGAAAACGCCAGGTATTCGCAAAAGGCGTCCACCGCGTCCACCAGCCCTTCGGCGGCCAGGGCCGGGAGCATTTCGCTGCAGATGTGATCGATGTAGTCGTCGGCGCGATCGGTGTACTCCGGCGGCAAGGCGTGAGCCGCCAGGCAGGTGCTGCGTACGCTGACCGGCAGTTCGGCACCGAGGCGACGGGCGACCCGCAGCATCTTGCGTTCGTTGGCCAGGTCCAGGCCGTACCCGGATTTGATTTCGATGCTGGTGACACCGTCGCGCATCAGGCTTTTCAGGCGCTTGGCGGCGCTGGCGAACAGTTCATCTTCACTGGCTGCGCGAGTGGCACGCACGGTGCTGGCGATACCCCCGCCGCTTGCGGCGATTTGCGCGTAGCTGACGCCTTGCAGACGCTGCTCGAATTCACCGCTGCGGTTGCCGCCGAACACCGTGTGGGTGTGGCAGTCGATCAGGCCCGGCGTGACCCAGGCCCCATTCAAATCATTGACCACCGGGTACTCGCCGGACGGCAGTTCGCTGCGCGGGCCGACCCATTCGATGAGTGCACCGGACGTCACGATGGCCGCATCCTCGATGATCGAGTACACGCCCTGGGCCATGGTTGCGACGTGGCAGTGTTGCCAGAGGGTTTTCATTCGGTTCCTCCGATGGTTGATCGCTCCACGCTCTGCGTGGGAATGCCTCAATGGACGCTCTTGGGACGCGGAGCGTCCCGGGCTGCATTCCACGCGGAGCGTGGGAACGATCGGTTGGGGGCGGGTTAGAGGCTAGGCAGCAACTTCGCCGCGACCAATTCATTCAAGCAACGCGAAGCCAATAACTCAGTCGCCGCATTGATGTCCGGCGCAAAGAAGCGGTCCTTCTCATAGAACGGCACTTCCTTACGCAGGATGGCCCGAGCCTTTTCCAGCTTCGGCGACGTCTTCAGGCCATTGCGCAGGTCCAGGCCCTGAGCGGCGGCCAGCCATTCCACAGCCAGAATGCCACGGGTGTTCTCGGCCATTTCCCACAAACGCTTGCCTGCGGCCGGAGCCATGGACACGTGGTCCTCCTGGTTGGCGGAAGTCGGCAGGCTGTCCACCGAGTGCGGATGGGACAGCGCCTTGTTCTCGCTGGCCAGCGCCGCTGCGGTCACCTGGGCGATCATGAAGCCGGAATTGACGCCGCCATTGGCCACCAGGAACGGCGGCAGTTGCGACATGTGCTTGTCCATCATCAACGAAATGCGCCGCTCGCTCAGGGAGCCGATTTCAGCGATGGCCAAGGCCATGTTGTCAGCGGCCATGGCCACCGGTTCGGCGTGGAAGTTGCCGCCGGAAATCACGTCACCTTCGGCGGCAAACACCAGCGGGTTGTCGGATACGGCGTTGGCTTCGATCGCCAGCACTTCGGCAGCCTGGCGGAACTGGGTCAGGCAGGCGCCCATGACTTGCGGCTGGCAGCGCAGGGAGTACGGGTCCTGGACCTTTTCGCAGTTCTGGTGAGAATCAGAGACTTCACTGCGCTCGCCCAGCAGGTCGCGGTAGGCGGCAGCGGCATCGATCTGGCCTTTCTGGCCACGGGCGGCGTGAATGCGTGCGTCGAATGGCGAGCGCGAACCCAGGACCGCTTCAACGGTCAGGCCGCCCAGAGCCAGGGCTCCGGCGAACAAGTCCTCACCCTCAAACAGACCGCGCAAGGCGAATGCCGTGGATACTTGCGTGCCATTGAGCAACGCCAGGCCTTCTTTCGCAGCCAGGGTCAGCGGAGTCAGGCCTGCGACTTTCAGCGCTTCCCTCGCTTCCATCCACTCGCCTTTGTAGCGTGCCTTGCCTTCGCCCAGCAGTACCAGCGACATGTGCGCCAACGGGGCCAGGTCGCCGGACGCACCGACCGAACCTTTCAGCGGAATGTGCGGGTAGACCTCAGCGTTGATCAAGGCGATCAATGCGTCGATCACTACACGACGAATGCCGGAGAAACCACGGCTCAGGCTGTTGACCTTGAGCACCATGACCAGACGCACCAGCGCGTCGCTAATCGGCTCGCCAACACCAGCCGCGTGGGACAGCACCAGCGAGCGCTGCAGGTTTTCCAGGTCTTCGCTGGCAATGCGGGTCGAGGCCAGCAGGCCGAAACCGGTGTTGATACCGTAAGCGGTGCGGTTTTCGGCGAGGATCTGCTCCACGCAGGCGACGCTGGCTTCGATCTGGGCCGCGGCGCTGTGGTCGAGGGTGATTTTGACCGGTTGCTGATAAACATCACGCAATTGGGCAAGGCTCAGTTGGCCAGGAATCAAGTTAAGCGCAGTCATTTCATGCTCCTTTTGAGAGTTTGTTATTAACTACCAGACGCTCCGGATTGATCCGTTGTCCGTCGCTTCCCTCTTTTTGAAAGGGCTGGCGCCTTGGCACGCTGGTTTGGTATGGAAATCAGTTCAGATTCGGTAAAGCCTTTTGCAACAAAGCCGGGTCTTTCAAAACGCCGGCAGCGGCGGCGATGTCCGGCGCCAGCCAGCGGTCCTGATCGTAGGCCGGCACGCGTTCGCGCAGCAGGCGCCACGCGGCATCGGTGCCAGCACCAAAACGCTGTTCTTTCAGGAACTCGAAAGCCTGGGCCGCCAGCAAGTACTCGATGGCGAGAATCTGCGTGCAGTTTTCCAACGCGCGGTGCAGCTTCAATGCGGCGTTGGTGCCCATGCTCAGGTGGTCTTCCTGCAAGCCGGAGGTGACGTAGTTGTCGAGCACCGCCGGTTGCGCCAGTTGGCGATTTTCCGCACACAGCGACGCGGCGACGTACTGCACGATCATCATCCCGGAGTTCACCCCCGGGTTGGCCACCAGGAACGCCGGCAAGCCGCTGACGTGCGGGTTGATCAAACGGTCCAGGCGCCGCTCGGCGATGGAGCCGATTTCGGCCATGGCAATCGCCAGCAGGTCCGCCGCCATTGCCACGGACTGGCCGTGGGGATTGGCCTGGGACATGACGCGGAAGTTGTCCGGTGTACCCAGCAACAACGGGTTATCCGTGCAGCCGTTGAGTTCGGTTTCGATTTGCTTGATCGCGTGCTCAAGCTGATCGCGAGCGGCGCCGTGCACTTGCGGAATCGAGCGGATACTCAATGCATCCTGCGTACGAATGCCTTTGCTTTGGGCAATCACTTCACTGCCATCGAGCAGCGCCCGCAAATTGATCCCGACCTGTTGCATGCCCGGATGCGGCTTGAGGGCGATGATCTCGGCATCGAACGCTGCAATCTGGCCACGCTGGGCCTCGAAGCTCATGGCGCTGATCACATCGGCCCATTGCAGCAGTCGCGTGGCGTCGGCAATGGCCAGGCAACTGAGGCCGCTCATGCACGGCGTACCGTTGACCAAGCACAGCCCGTCCTTGGCGCCGAGTTGAACCGGTTGCAAGCCCTCTTCGGCCAACGCTTGTTGCGCCGACACGACTTGCCCGCGATAGCTGACGTTGCCGACACCCAGCAGGGCGATGCTGATGTGGGCCATGTGGGTCAGGTAGCCGACCGAACCCTGAGACGGCACTTGCGGAGTGATGCCGCGATTGAGCAACGCCAGCAAGGCTTCGACCACTCGGCGATGAATGCCGGATTTGCCGTGGGAATAGTTACGGATCGCCGCGCACATGATCGCGCGAGTCTGTTCGTCGGCCAGTGGAGCACCCACGCCACAGGCGTGACTGAGCAAGGTATTGCGCGACAGTTGGCTGAGTTGTTCGTCTTTGAGCGAAACGTTGCACAAAGCGCCCAGCCCGGTATTCACGCCATAGGCGCGTTCGCCGCTGGAGACGATGCGCTGGACGATCGCCTGGGCATTTTCGATGCGAGCCCAGGCCTGCTCCGACAGCTCAAGCTGTGCGCCATGGCGGGCTACGGCAACCACATCCTGCCAACGCAACGGGGCATCGGCGATAACGATTTTTTCAGCCTGGGACATCATTAACCTCATACAAACTCTTTTGACTAATGAAACTCTGTGGCGAGGGGATTTATCCCCGTTGGGCAG
The DNA here is from genome assembly GCF_014596605.1 of Pseudomonas sp. PSB11. Lineage (NCBI taxonomy): Bacteria > Pseudomonadati > Pseudomonadota > Gammaproteobacteria > Pseudomonadales > Pseudomonadaceae > Pseudomonas > Pseudomonas sp. PSB11. The sequence continues at coordinate 4,813 of NZ_NOIO01000012.1, read as the reverse complement.
CGAAGCGGCCCCAAAACATGCCACCAGAGTTTCTCAGGCATACCGCGTCTAATGGCTTTACGACTGCTACGCAGCCGAACGGGGATAAATCCCCTCGCCACAAAAGCGGTGCTGTTTACACCACCGCCGCCCGTCGCTGCACGAACCGGTCGACATACTCATCCGCTGGCGAATGCAGGATCTCTCGCGGCGTGCCGACCTGGATCAGGCGGCCGTCCTTGAGGATCGCGATGCGGTTGCCGATGCGCACGGCTTCATCGAGGTCGTGGGTGATGAAGACGATGGTCTTGTGCAGGGTCTTTTGCAGTTCCAGCAACTGGTCCTGCATCTCGGCGCGGATCAGCGGGTCGAGGGCACTGAAGGCTTCGTCCATCAGGATGATATCGGTGTCCGCCGCCAAAGCACGGGCCAAACCCACACGTTGACGCATGCCGCCAGAGAGCTGGTGCGGGTATTTGTTTTCGTAGCCCTTGAGGCCCACGGTGTTGATCCAGTGCAGCGCGCGCTCGGCGCACATCTGCTTGCTCTCGCCACGGATCTTCAAGCCATAGGCGACGTTGTCCAGTACGGTCTTGTGCGGCAGCAGGCCGAAACTCTGGAACACCATGCTGATCTTGCGCCGGCGAAATTCGCGCAGGGCTTCCATGTCGTATTGCAGGATGTCCACACCATCCACCAGGATTGCGCCGCTGGTCGGGTCGATCAGGCGATTGAAGTGGCGCACCAAGGTGGATTTGCCGGAACCGGACAGGCCCATGATCACGAAAATCTCGCCGCTGCCGATGCTCAGGGACAAATCGTTTACCCCGACCACGCAGCCGGTTTCGGCCAGCACCTGATCCTTGGTCTTACCCTGGCCAACCATCGCCAAGGCATCCTTGGCACGGTTGCCGAAAATCTTGAAGACATTCTTGACTTCAATCTTGCTCACGGTTGCGTTGTTCATTTGCTCACCTCATGCCGTGCGCGACCGTACGCTTGTGTAATGCGGTCGATCACCACTGCCAGAATCACGATCGCCAGACCGGCTTCCAGGCCGCGTCCGACGTTGAGGGTCTGAATCCCCACCAACACGTCTTCGCCCAAGCCACGGGCACCGATCATCGAGGCGATCACCACCATCGACAGGGCCATCATGGTGGTCTGGTTGATCCCGGCCATGATGCTCGGCAGGGCCAGCGGCAGTTGCACGCCGAACAGTTGCTGCCAACGGTTGGCACCGAAGGCGTTGATGGCTTCCATCACCTCGCCGTCAACCTGGCGAATGCCCAGGTCGGTCAAACGGATCAGCGGTGGCGCGGCGTAGATCACGGTCGCGAAAATCGCCGGAACCTTGCCCAGGCCGAACAGCATCAGCACCGGGATCAGGTACACGAAGCTCGGCATGGTCTGCATGATGTCCAGCAACGGCATCAGCACCGAACGCAGGCGATTGCTGCGCGCCGAGAGGATGCCCAACGGGATGCCGATCAGCACCGAAATAACCGTGGCCACCATCATCAGTGCCAGGGTCTGCATCAGCTTGTCCCAGAGGCCAACCGCGCCCACCAGGAACAGCAAGCCGACGATCACGCCGGTGGTCACGACTTTGCGAGTGGCATGCCAGGCAACGCCCGCCACGATTGCCAGCATCAGCCACCAGGGCGCCGCACGCAGCAGCCCTTCAAGATTGACGATGGCCCACAACAGGGTGTCGGAGATGCTGCGGAACACATCGCCGTAGTTGGTGACCAGCGAATCGACCCAACCGTTGACCCAGTCGGCGATGGAAAAGGTAAAGCTTTCGGGAAACATAAGAGACTCTCAATCAAGGGGTTGCGATCAAGCATCCGACAGCCGTTACCGACTGCCGGAGAAGCCCAACCTACAAGGCCGCGTCGATTTTCTTGGCTGCGTCTTCACTTACCCAGGCGTGCCAGACTTCAGGATGTTCCTTCAAGAAGATCTTGGCCAGTTTTGGCGACTCGATCCGCTCTTTGGTCATGCGGCCCAGGTTCTGGTTCAGCAGGTCGATCGGAATGTTGACCTTGTCCAGCACGGCCACCAGTTCCGGCGCTTCGTCGTGGAAAGTCTTGGACAAGCCGACCTTGATGGTCACGGTCTTGTTCACACCGGGTTTCTCTTCGAGCTTCACTACGTCGACCTGGCCCATCAATGGCGTCGGCGACCAGTAGTAGAACAGGATCGGCTCGCCGCGCTTGTAGCTCGACAGTACGGCGGCATCCAGCGCCGGGCCGGTGCCTGGGCGGAAGTTGGTGTAGGTGCTTTCCAGGCCGTAGCTCTTGAGCATTTCGCTGTTGTCCAGCTCACAGGTCCAGCCGGCCGGGCAGTTGTAGAAACGCCCTTTGGATGGCTCTTCAGCGTCCTTGAACACGGCGGAGTATTTGCCCAGGTCAGCGATGTTTTTCAGGTCCGGAGCCTTGGCTTCCAGCTTGCGCTTGGCATCCCCTTCGATTACGTAGCGCGGCACGTACCAGCCTTCGATCGCGCCGACGACCGGAGCGCCGACCCCGACGACCTTGCCGGCCTTCTCGGCCTTGTTCCAGACCTCGCTGCGGCCGACCCACTCTTCGGCGAACACCTGGATATCGTTGCTGCTCAGGGCGTTTTCCATGGTGATGGAGTTGCCCGGCAGGCTGTCGGTCTTGCAGTCGTAGCCTTTTTCCAACACGACTTGCATCACGTCGGTCAGCAACATGGCGCTTTCCCAGTTCAGGCCGGCGAATTTCACCGGTTTGCCCGACTCGCACCAACCCGCCGCCTGAGTGGCGCCGGCACTGGCCAGCAGGCCCATGGAAAGCAATGTGGTCAGCAGGGTCTTGTTCGATTTCATTGTAATGACGCTCCTAATCATGAATTGGCTTACGGCAGTCAAGAGGCATCCAGCCCTGTCCACGTCCAATCAGGCCTGCGCCGCAGCACGACCGGCCCCGCTTGTTATAGGTTCTACAACGCTGTCCTGCTCGACCGGCAGAATCAGGTGATCGGGCACTGAGCCGTGCCATTTTTTCGCACACACGTAGTACAGGGCTGCAGGGATCACCAGACCGATGATCCAGGAGATATCCACCCCTCCAAGGGCATCCACCAGCGGACCGGTATAGAACTTGGTGGCGATGAACGGCAGCTGCACCAGCACACCGAAAACATAGACGCTGATACCAAGGGTGTTCCAACGACCGTAGCGGCCATTCGGATCGGACAGCGCCGGCACGTCATAGCGCTCGCGGGTGATGCAGTAGTAGTCCACCAGGTTGATCGCGCTCCATGGCGTAAAGAACGCCAGCAGGAACAGGATGAAGGACTTGAACGCGCCGAGGAACGAGTGCTGGCCGAGCAAAGCCATCAAGGTCGCAGCCCCGACGATGACTAGCACGAAGGCTAGACGCTGCAAGCGCGTTACCTTCAGGTCACCACGGAAGCCGCTGATGATGGTCGCGATGCACATGAAGCTGCCGTAGGAGTTCAGCGTGGAAATGGTGACCTTGCCAAACGCAATGCTGAAATACAGCAACGCAGCGGTGGCGCCGGTACCGCCCAAACCAACGATGTAGGCGACTTCGTGGCCAGCGAATTGTCCATTGGCCGAAGCAGCAGCAAACACACCGAGAATCATCGCCACTTGTGCGCCAATCACCGAACCTGCGCCTGCGGCGAAAAAGGTTTTCACCGAGGAAGTCTGGCTCGGCAAGTAGCGTGAATAGTCAGCCACGTAGGGGCCGAAAGCGATTTGCCAGGACGCCGCAAGCGACACGGCCAGCAGAAAGCTGCTCCAGCTGAAATGGCGAATTTCCAGCAGTGCGCCAACGTCAACCTGACTCATCAGACGGCTGAACAGGTAAACAAAGGCAATCACACCAATGACACTGGCAACACGGCCGATCCAATGGATCACCCGATAACCGAGCACAGTGACCAGCACGATGACACTGGCGAAGATGAGGATCCCGACGCTGTCGCTGACGCCAAACAACTGCCCCAGCGCCTGGCCGGAAAGCACGGTGCCCGTGGCGGTGAAGCCCAGGTACATAAGGCAGACCAGCACGATCGGGATGGCCGCGCCATAAACTCCGAATTGCACACGGCTGGAGATCATCTGCGGCAGGCCAAGCTTGGGACCTTGCGCGGCATGCAACGCCATTACGCCGCCGCCGAGCACTTGTCCGATCAGCAAACCGATCAACGACCAGAACACATCACCGCCGAGCACCACGGCCAAGGCTCCGGTAACAATCGCGGTGATTTGCAGGTTGGCACCCATCCACAGGGTGAACTGGCTAAACAGACGACCGTGTCTTTCCGCTTCCGGGATGTAGTCGATCGAACGTTTCTCGATCAACGGTTTGTTGCCTGCACGCTCGCTGCTGACAGCCATGGTTCAACCTCTGTGGATTGTTTGTCGATGTCGTTTTTGTTCTATGTAGGAGCTGCCGCAGGCTGCGATCTTTTGATCTTCGGCGTCACTGATGACGCCAAAAGATCGCAGCCTGCGGCAGCTCCTACAGGTTATGCGTCGGGCCACCCATTACAGGCGGCCCGCATTTTTATTTACCGGTAATCATCGGCAGGTTCAGCCCTTGTTCCTTGGCGCAGTCGATCGCGATCTGATAACCGGCATCGGCGTGACGCATGACGCCGGTCGCCGGGTCGTTGTGCAGAACGCGCGCGATACGCTCGGCCGCTTCGTCAGTACCGTCGCAGACAATCACCATGCCCGAGTGCTGGGAGAAGCCCATGCCGACGCCGCCGCCGTGGTGCAGGGACACCCAGGTCGCGCCGCTCGCGGTGTTGAGCAGGGCGTTGAGCAGTGGCC